>JAIPGX010000012.1 GCA_021735465.1 Candidatus Babeliales bacterium
AAGTGTCCCTAATAAATGTTTAAGAATAAATAGTTCACAATTAGAACAAATAGCTCAAAAAATGAATTTAAGATTCGAAAAAATACCGGACACTGACAAAAATACAGAAATTGACCATATTTGGATACTAGAAAATAATACGGTAAAGCAAATAAAAATAACAACAGGAGTCCGACAAGGCCCGTATACCCAAATAATAGGTGATATAACAGACCAAACAGATATTATTGCAGAAACAGCAGAATTAAAAAGAGAAAATCTCTTATTAAAAGAAGTATTTGCCGGAGCATCGGGTGGCATAGGTAAAAAATAATTTTTTAAAAATAGGACAATAAATAATGTCACTTTTAAAAACGGTAAACTTAATAAAAACTTATAAAATGGGTGAAATGACCGTAGAAGCCCTAAAGGGTATTAGTTTAGAAATAAATCAAGGTGAGTTTGTTGCAATAACGGGTTCATCTGGATCTGGTAAATCAACATTAATGCATCTTCTTGGCTGCCTTGATGTCCCAACTTCTGGTCAATATTTTATTGAAAATAAAGATGTCTCAAAAATGACAAAAAATGAACTTGCAAAAATAAGAAATCAAAAAATAGGTTTTGTTTTTCAAAAATTTTATTTACTACCAGATATTAATGCAACAGATAATGTAGCACTTCCAGCACTTTATGCTGGACTTACAGAAAAAGAAGCACAAAAAAAGGCCGTTTCCCTTTTAGAATTAGTAGGATTAAAAGAAAGAGCTAAACATTATCCATATCAATTATCTGGAGGACAACAACAACGTGTAGCTGTTGCAAGAGCGTTGATTAATAATCCGGCTATTATATTTGCAGACGAGCCAACCGGTAATCTTGATACAAAAACAGGAGATACAATATTAGAACTTTTTACAAATTTAAACAAAGAAAGATCTGTTACAGTAATAATAGTAACTCATGAACCTGATGTGGCAGCAAAAACAAAACGTATTATTGATTTAATTGATGGTCAAATTAAAACTGACAAAAAATTATAAAAAGAAATAATATGAATAATTATAGATTATTTTTAACAGCTTTAAATTCATTAAATAAACACAAATTACGTTCTTTATTAACAACTTTGGGAATTATAGTTGGCATAGTATCAATTATATCTGTAATGTCTATTGGACATGGAGCAAAATACAAAGTAAAACAAAAAATAGAAGGGCTAGGTACAAATTTTATAATAGTTTTAGCTGGTAGCCCAAAAAGACTTATGCACTCACGAGGCAGTGGCTTAGGTCATTTAACAATAACTCCTTCAGATCTAGATGCAATTACAACAGAATGTGAAGGCATTGCTCAAGCCTCTCCGGGAGTACAGAGACCTTTCAAGATTGTTTATGAAGGAAGCAATTGGCAATGTCTTGTTGGTGGTGTTGATGCTAATTATTTACAAATTAGAAAATGGAATTTAACTAAAGGATATTTTTTTACAGAGCATGATGTAAAAACAGGAAAACGTGTAGCAGTTATTGGAAAAACAGTAAAAAAAGAATTATTTGGTAAAACTAATCCTATCGATAAAACTATAAGAATAAAAAACATACCATTCACAGTAACGGGTATATTGGAAGAACGAGGAAAAATGCCTAATGGCGCAGATGAAGACGATGTAATTTTAATGCCTTATACTACCGCTCAGAAAAGTTTAATGGGAATTCACAATGGAAATTTTGGAGCAATCATTATATCTGCAAAAGAAAAAGAAAAAATGAACCAGACTGCAAATGAAATTGAAGCAATTTTAAGACAACAACACAAAATTGCGCCTCAAGATGAAAATGATTTCACGGTCTTTACGCAAGACGACATAACACAAGCCTCAGATGCTGCTACACAAGTTCTTAATATTTTATTATTCATAATAGCATCAATTTCTCTAATTGTTGGCGGCATAGGCATTATGAATATAATGTTAGTAACCGTTGCTGAAAGAACTAAAGAGATTGGCATTAGAATGGCTTTGGGCGCAACAACTCAAAGCATATTAATTCAATTTATTTTAGAGGCAATCGTCATATGTTTAATGGGCGGCATTATTGGAGTTATAATAGGCTTTTTAATATCCGAATTTATAGGTATTATTCTGGGTTGGCCAATTTTCATTTCAATAAAATCTATTACAATCTCTTTGATATCATGCATTATAATCGGTTTGTTTTTTGGATTTTATCCCGCAAAAAAAGCCGCTGGGCTCAATCCTGTTGAGGCTTTGGTTGAGAAATAAAAAAGTTAATCTAATCTGAAAAATGCCAATTTACGATGTTTTTTACCCAATTTATAATTTTTGGTTTCTTTTAAAAATTCGGCAGCTTTAGGATCAACTTGCCATTCATCCGCAACCCAATATACAAGTGTAGAATTTTTATATTCACAAGAAGGCTTAAACATTCTGCATAGTTCAACTTCATCAATTGCAGCTCTTGTAAGAAAAAGATCAACATTGGCTTGAGTAGTCCGTAAAAATGTTCGCCAATCAAGATCACAAACCTCAACATTTTGCAAGTCTAATTCTTGAATTAAAGCTTGCAAAAATTTTTGTTTCTTTTTATTAACTTCTATTAAAATAACCTCAAGATTGGGGTATAAAATTTTCAATGGTAAAGCCGGAAATCCTGCACCTGTTCCAACATCAACAATCAATTTTGTTTTTGTTAAATCAACAAAATCTTGAAATGCTACAGAATCTAAAAAATGCTGTCTTACAACACCTCCAAGATTTGTAATTGCAGTTAAATTAATATTTTCATTCCATTCTTCAAGGATTTGTGCATATTTTTGAAATTTTTCAAGTTGTTCATCAGTTAATTTCAATTCTTGAGCAAAGCTCGCCCATATCTTTTGTGGTTCTTTTTCTCTGTTTTTTTTCATATAAAAAATCCTAAAACAAATTATATAGATTTTCAAAAGGCTTTTTTGTTAAGTTGTAATTATAATAAATTTTTTTCTTAAATAAAACATTAAATAAAACATTGGTATATATAAAATAAAGGTCAATTATTATGTGTAAATTTAAATTTTCTATAAAAATTTTTATAATTTTTATATTTTTCCTAAAAAACTTAACCGCTGAAAATCGAATTTTGATTAGTCTAGATCAGATTCCAGAGCCTATTTTAGATTCAGCTCAAGAAAAAATTTCACAAGATTCTAAGGAAAAAAAACATAAATCTATAGCTAACAAAACACCAAGCCAAATCACTCAAAAACCATTAAAAATCTTATTAAAAAAACTTCTTCCTGATTTATCAGGTTTTATTGCCCTTTATAAGGGCTACATGGATTATTCAACAGAAACCGGTTTTATTTCTTTTCCCCGACATCAAAAAAGTTCCAACTTATATTTAGCAATAACACCAAGAGTAGAATTAATAAAAATAAAAGGTAACACAATATCTCATCAAAAATACATGCAAGATACACCAACAAAAATATATTTATTTGAAAAAAAGCAGGATAAAAACAAGCAATTTTTTTGGCAAGTTAGCGAACAAAAATTACCAGCAAATAGAGTAATAAGCCCATTAACAGTAGTTTTATTAACCAAACCTAAAAATATATATATAGTTCAGCGTGATTTTATGACAAATGATAGCAGTCATTTAATTTTACCCGATAATATATATGTTTTAGATAATTTAAATAACACCAAAATATTACTCAACACCCTAAATTCAAAACGTTATTTTGAAACAATAAAATATAAAGAAAAAGAAGCCAATAAAATAATTTATCAAAAAATGATTTCTAATTTGTAGATTGTATTTTTTCTATTAAATTAGACGTAGAATACCCTTTTTGAAAATTTATTATTTCAACTTTACCACCATTCTTTATCATAAAATCATAACCAGCAACTTGTTCTTTTTTATAATCTCCGCCCTTTACAAGAATGTCAGGCTTTAAATATTCTACTAATTCTTTTGGTGTATCTTGATCAAAAATCACAACAAAATCCACCCCATTTATAGCAGCAATAATTTTTGCGCGTTCTTCAATATTTTTAATTGGGCGAGATTCACCCTTAAATCTTTTTACAGATTCATCAGTATTTATGGCAACAACAAGTATATCTCCCATTTTTTTTGCTTTATTTAAAAGATAAACATGTCCTGAATGTAAAAGATCAAAGCATCCATTTGTAAATACTATTTTTTTATTTTCTAATCTAAGCCAATCTAATTCTATTTTGAGCAACGCCCATTCCGTAAAAATTTTTTCGGTAAATTCCACATTTTTATCAATTAACTCATCCAAACTAACAGCATAAGTTTTTAAATGAGAAACAGCTACGGCTGCTGCATGATTGGCAAGCTTTAAACATTGCTTCACGGGCAAACTTACAGATAAACCCAATGCTAAAAATGCTAAAACTGTATCTCCAGCTCCAGTTAAATCAAAAACTTCTCTTTTGCAAGCAGGAACAAAAAAATCTTCTTTTAAAGATATGAATTGAATTCCCTTTTCTCCCATAGTTAAAATCAAACCATCAAGAGATAAAATCTCACACACTTTTTTACCATTTTCAATAACAGAACCTCTTTTATTGATGCCATAGAAATCCAATATTTGTTCAAATTCTTTATAATTTGGTTTTAAATAATTTACACCTTTGTATTTATCAAAATTTGGACCTTTTGGATCTAACAAAACCAAACATTTTCTTTCTCTAGCCTTAAAAATAATTTCGTGCAAAACTTTTTCAGTAAAAATACCTTTTGCATAATCAGATAAAAGAATAATTGTATTTTCTGAAACAAAATTATCTATTTTAGCTAAAATTTGTTCAAACTCAGCCAAAGACAATTCATTAGAATCTTCAGTATCAATTCTTAATAATTGTTGATCACCTGACATCAATCGTTTTTTACAAGTAGTAACCCTATTCTCACTTCTTAAAAGTCCATTACAAGAAATTCTATTTTTTTTCAATATAGAAATTAATTTTTCAGCAGCCTTATCTAAATTATTTACGACACCAATCAAATCAACAGAACATCCTATCTGTTTGCAATTCAAAGCAACATTGGCAGCACCTCCTAAACTCCATTCTCTTTTTTTTTCTTTTAATATAGGAACAGGTGCCTCTGGAGAAATTCTTAAAACATCACCAAAAACATACTCATCCAACATTACATCGCCAATTATTAAAATCTTTTTTTTATCTGATAACTTAATTTTATTTATTATATTTTTCATAAAAATTGACCGTTCAATTCATTAATTTGTTATATTTTAAAAATAATCAAGTTTTAAAGTTTGCATCTAATAGAAAATGTGTCAATCTTAAAAAGCACCTAGATAAACTTGCATAAATATAAAAACTTCAAATATAATTTATATGTTTTCAATAAAAAATTTAAGAGGGAGTAAGAAATGAAATTACAAGTATCCTTCGATATTGCTGATTTACAAGATGCTTTAAATATTGCCCAAAAAATTTATCAACAAGCCGATATTTTAGAAATCGGAACAATCTTAATTTATAAATATGGTATATCTGCAATTCAAAGCTTTAAAGAAAAATTTCCAGAATCTACTATCTTTGCAGATGCAAAAATTGTAGATCGTCCAGAAGAAATAGTTAAAATTTTTGCTCAAGCTGGCGCAGATTACGTTTCGGTTTTAGCAGGAACAACAAATAGCATCATCAAACAGGCTGCACAAGCCGCACACGATAATGGCATCAAAATAGTTTTAGATCTGGTTGATGCAGTATCACCAGGACAATCTGCTATGGATGCAAAAACTTTAGATATAGACATAATCGCATGTCATAAACCCGTTGCATTAAACAGATTAGAAGAAACCCTTGCAGATTGGCAATATATAAGAGGTAACACAGATTTGCCAATTTTTATAGCGGGAAATATAAACAAATCTAATATTGCAAAAATTTTAAAATTAAAATCTCAGGGAATTGTAATTGGATCTGCAATAGTAGACGCTAAAGATCCAGAAGAAGAAATAAAATATTTTAAATCTCTTATAAAATAATATTGTTAATTAATATTGGTAAAAAAATATGAAAAATAATTTTATAAAAACTTTAGCCCAAAGTTTAATTTTAATATCTTTTTTAGGTTGTAGCAGTAGTAAAAAAAATAATATAGAAAGCATATCAATGAAAAATGAAAAATATATTGTTAAAGAAAATTTAAAACCATCAAATTTGTCAGACATCTCTGATAATCAAATAAATGATCATTGGACTCTTTATGTTGGATATGTAAATCAAGTTAATAAGCTAAACGAAGAACTATCAGAATTGGCAGCAAAAGGACAACTAAATTCTTTAACTTATTCTGATCGTCGCAGACAATATGGCTTTGAATATAACGGCATGGTTTTACATGAATATTATTTTGGAAATTTAAAAAATAATGTTTCCAAAAACAAAATGGCTGAGCTTTATAAAGCAATTCAAAAAAATTGGGGATCATTTGATAATTGGGCACAAGATTTTATAAACACAGGCACAACTAGAGGCATAGGTTGGGCAATACTTTATGCAGATCCTACAACAAAAGATCTCATAAATTGTTTTATTGCAGAACACCAAATTGGCAATATTACAGGATTTATGCCAATTTTAGTAATGGATGTTTGGGAACATGCTTATATGGTTGACCACAAAGCTGGTGGTAGAGTTGATTACATAAATGCTTTTTTAAAGAATGTAGATTGGTCAGTTGTAGAAAAAAGATATGACGACTTGATTAATTCAAAAATTACTAAAAGATTTTAAATTAGCCCTTTTCACTATTTATATTACTTTAAAAACTTTACATAGCCATTGTAAACGTTTATTATACTATCTTAAATTTTTAGTTTTTTTTGTTATTTTTACTTTATAAAAAGGGTTTTTTATGTTTAATAAATATTTAATTGGCTTAGCATTATTATTTTCTTGCTTTACAATTTTTCCAAAAGCATCGAAATCTAGTTTTAAAAATAAGGATATAATATCAACATTAAATACTAATTTAAAACAAACTTCTAATACTAAATTAATTAACGATATAAACAAAAAAGATCCAAATGAGTTTAATGACGAAGAACTTTTTAAATTTGTATCTAAAGGATTAAGTACAATAAAACCTTTAATTAAAGATGAAAACGATCCTAATTTTAAAAAATTAGAAAATATTAAATCTTTTTTAATAAAAACCCTAAAAAGATATAAAGTAACAGGCGTTTCTTTTTCTGCAACAGTCGATCCCAACCTTGCCTTTATATATGATAATATAAATCCAAATATTGGAATTACATATAAAGATGAAAAAAATGGTAATTACTTATTTAAAAATTATGAATCTTCAATATCTTCTATAGGTTTTAAAATTGAAGCAGCTTTTTGCATTGATTTTATATTTATTATTGGTACGGAACTTAATTTTTATAAATCAAGAGATAAAATTGATTTAGGAACAGGTTTTTCTTTCAATTTACCTTTTTTTATTTTTTCAGGATTAAATGTTACCTATACATCAATTAAAGATGGTCCTGGAGGAATATTAATCATTGGAATTCCTGTCGGAATTTCTTCTCCTGCTTTAAGCTATGTTTCTGGCGGGCAATTAGTATCAAAAAAATAATAATACTTTTTTGATACTATTATTATGATTAATAAGTAAAAATTTATTTAATCAAATTTTGCTAAAATGGCTTTTTTAAAGATATTAATTAAATTTAGTAAAATAGATTGATCAGTTTCAAATTTAAATCTCATGAACTGCTCTTCATGGCTTCCTCCAATTTGCCCATATACAAGCATATGTCCAAGTTTAATCATTTCAAAATTAATATATGAATCAGAATCATAATCTCTTAATTCACAATTACCAATCAATCTATTATGCATTTCTGATAACTTTTTTATAAAAAGTGAAATATTTTCTTCAGATATGCAAAAATTTGATTCTCCTGAAAATTTTCCAGATTTTATTTTTACATTAAAAGTAAGGTAATTTTCTACATTATATAACAATTCAATACTAAAAAATTTATCACCTGAATTTAACAAAATACTATTTTCCATTTTCAGTTCCTTTCATAGATAAATTATTTAAATTTAAAATCATCAAATGTTTTATTTATAGTATTATAAACATAATGAATTTCAATTCCATTCACATTTTTACTCATTTTAAACCATCCTTCACTGGCTGGCCAACGCATATCTGTCATTGTAACTGATGCTAATTTCCTAGCCCCTTCTAATGGATTTGAAAGAACTTCTTTCATTGCAAGTTGTTCTCTTAAGCCGTTAGGAATTATTCTTCCCGTTGAACCTTTTCCCTGAGAAATTTTTTTATACATATCAGATAAGCTTTTAATTGCTCCATGAATTCCTTCCTCTTGCTTAACAAGTCCAGGATTTTTTTTCAAAGTATTAGCAGTTTTTTTGGCAACATCAACACCATCCTTGATAGCAATTTTTCCTAAACCCAAAGCCCCCGTCAAGGCCTCTTGAAATGGATGTGTAGCCTGTATCAATTCAGGAATTATTTGTCTGCCAAATTCTCGAGCAATTGCAGCTTCAGTTCTAACTATCTCTTTTAATTCAGAAACTATTGATGTAATTTGGGGCATAACCTCGACAATTCGTCCAGCTTCAAGCACAGCACCAGGAGCTGTAAAATTAATTATACCTTCTGTTAAAAATTCAACTGATTTTTCAATTAATTGCTCTGGAGACATCTCTGCTGTTCTTTTCCAAAAAAGTCTCCCTGTAGTGGTTGTTGTATCAGCAAAATGCAGCATATTGTCTGCAAGTCGTTCTTGATTAAAAAAGAAATCAAGTGCAACTTTTCCTAGTTCAATTGTTGCATCATTGACAGCTTTTGAAACACCTTGTGCAGCTTCTTTTATTGCTTCAGCAGGATTATACACAAATCGATCGACCATTTGTTTGTATAAATTGGAAGATTTTATTGCACCCCTGCCAGCACCTTTTAAAACTGCCTTGCTGTAACACAAAGTTTTTTTGGCTAAAATTGCTAAAGTATCAGATACTTTAACAAACATCTCTGCTTTAGCTCGATCTCCTGCTTGATTGCAGGTTGCAGCAAGTTCGTTAAATTTTGTTATTGTATGATCGAAAAATTGGACTTGTGGATCACTGGGGAATTCAAGATTAAAATATTCAAGTTGAGTTTTTATTTGTGATAAATTATTTGAAATTATTTCACTATCTCTTGGTAAAGCTACTAAGCTTTCAATTGGTATTTCTTGGTAATTGCCAGAATAGTGAAAATCTAATGGTTCATCAATCAAAGAATCTGAATCAGGCTGTGTAGTTGTTGTAGTAGTTGTTGTTGTCGAGCTAATTGTAGAGGTTGTACTTGTTATTGGTTCTACTATTGACTCTTCAGTATCAGATAAATAATTATATGAAACTGAACTTAAATATGATTTTTCAGAATCTTTTTTTTCACCATCATCAGACGATGGAAATAAAATATCTCGTGGTCTTTTTGAATTAAATATATCATCTCTTCTTGATTTCGAACTAAAAATATCATCTCTTGATCTTGAATTAAATAATTCATCTCTTGATCTTTTTGAAAAACCTTTGGGTATTGATATGGGAATTTCATGATTACCAACTCTTCTTTGATCCAAATCATCATAAGAGTTTCGATATCTTAAATTCTTTTTATGAAACAATTCAGGTTTACTTATTGGACGTTTTCTTGTTCCCTGATCACTTATTTTTTCTTTATATCCATTATTATGACTAGTGGTATCATTTACTTCTATGGGTGATATTGGAGGTATAATTGTAGGTGGTATAGGAGCTATAGGCGTCGTAGAAGGAATTACACCTTGAGAAGAAATATTTGTTAGAGTATTTGTTAAAGTATCTGTTTTTTTTGGCTTATCTTTCTTGCCAAACATTTTGTGCCAAAAATTTTTTACAGTTTTAGCTACTGGTCTTATTCCATGTTTTTCAATTTGTTTTCCAAAATCTTTTAAATCATTAAATGATGTTGGCCCTCCATTTGGGTTTCTATTAAGTGGGCCATGGTGAGCACCAACATTTCCCTTAAAACCAACTGTACCATTATCTCCCACAGGCATTGATATTTCATTTTTGTTTTCATGTCCAGAATTAAATTCTATTTGCATAGAATAAGATTGAAAATTTATAAATAATGAAAAAATAAATATAGATAAAAATTTAATAAACGTTGTCATAATTACCTCCATAATTAATTTTATTTTCGATATTAAGGGCATAATTGAATTATGCCCTTAATAAATTACTGTAAATTTATTGATTTGATTGATTTGAAGAATTTTGATTTTGTGCCGCCTGCTCTTGTCTCAATATTGCATGTTCATCGTCTATTTTCAATTGTTCTCTATACGTTTCAAGATGAATATTCTTTTCTAGGCGAGCTGAACAATATCTAGATCCAATATCAACAGGAGCCTGAATAGCTGCACCTAACATTCGTCCTACACCACCAACAGCAGCATCTACTAAAAATTCTGGAGATGTATAATCACAAGCCCTACTCCAAAGTCTTCTTAAGTAACTTCTATCATCTTTTTGATTTAATATCTCTAAATTAGGATTAAAAATACCTTCTATTCTTAAGCCTCTAGATAAAAGAAATTCTTTAGATGCATCACAATTTTCTAATTCAATTTGTTTGAATATCACCGAATCTAATTGACTTGCTTCTGCAAATTTACAATTTTTAAATTTAAAAAGACAAAATATAACATCATTTAAATTTGCATTAGTAAAATCTAATTCACCTGCAGGATCCCAATCATTTTTTTTCTCATTTATAACCGCAAAAATACATTTATTTAAAATAGCATTATGAAAAAACAAATTATTTAATATAGACATGCTTGATGCATCAAAACTAAAAATTCTCCATTTTTGAAAAAAATCAACATTTTCTAATATGGCACTTTCAAAATTTATATTATATAATCCAGAATATTCAAAAGTCAGATGTTTTGCTTCAATTTGCTTCATGCTAACATTTGTTAATAAACAATTATAAAAAACGACATTATCAAATTTAGAACCTTGAAAATTTGAATTATCTTTAATAAAAACTTTATTAAAATTCAGATTTATAAATTGACACATTTTAAATTTAGTATTTTTAACTTGCTTTTTGCTTTCATTTGAGAATTTCACCAAACCGAAAAAAATAGATCTATCAAAAATCGATAAAGAAAAATCTGAATTTTGTATTAAACTTTCCGTAAAATTTGTTCTAATAAATTTAGATTTTCTTCCTAAAAGATCAGTTAATTTGGCTCCTTTTAAATCTACGGAAATAAAATCAGCTCCATCTAACTTGGCCCCAGTTAAATTAGCCTCCTCTAAATTAACATTTATTAATTTAGATAATCTCAAATCGGCTTTTTTGAGACTTACCCCTTTAAAATTGAAATCACTGAAATTTTTTCCGGACAAATCAGCTCCATCCAATCTTACATATTCAAATTTTTTGTTTTCTTCATAATCTTCCAATCTTGCTGCTAATATACTTTCATAAGCATCAAGATCAAGAACATATGCTTCATTTACATTTGAACTTCCCGAAAAATTAAATCCTCTAAAAAATTTAGTTCTTATTATTAAATTTTTTAAATTTGAGTTATTAAAAATAATAATTTTTGATGTCATATTTTTTGGAATTATGTGTTGAATTAAAGCATTCGTTAAATTACTATTCGAAAATACTGTATTACTCACACTAACTTTTGAAAATTGAGAATCTGTAAAATCACAAGAATTAAAAGTGATATTGCATAAAGATGTTTTAAAAAATATAGTTTTCTGGAATAATGCATCATTTATATTTTGCGCACTATCTAAAATTGCATTAGTCAGATTAGCTTCTTTTAAATTTATTTTAGCTAAATTAGCACCAGCTAAATTGGCTCCACTTAAATCAGCACCATTTAAATTTGCTTCATTCAGATTTACACCTCTCAGGTCGGCCCCAATTAAAATTGCTCCTGATAAATTTATTTCTGATAAATCTAATCCAGCAAAGTTAACACCAACCATTATCCTATTAGAAAAATCTCTTTTGCCTTCATGAAATTCTGCTCTAATTTTTTCTTTATAATCTTGCCCATCAGTTCTGATTGCAATTCTATGAAAGAATTCTTGTTTTTTTCTTAAGTATTTACGTAATAGTGTTTTACAAATTCCTTCGTTATCTTCACTAACCAAAGTTTTAAGCTCTTCTGACATTTTTTGTTTAAATTCTTCAGGAGAAAGATTAAAATCTGGATCATTTGAAAAATCATCTTCTTCAACTCTAGCTCTATGAGCTCTATCAGAATTCTCTGGCTCTTCATCATCATCTACATCTTCAAGTCCAGCACCACGTTCTCTTTGACGTTTGTTGCCAGCAGCAGATTGTCTTTGATTTTTTTGTAAAGACCCAGGTGCAGTATTATCCGTTGTAGTGGTTGTTGTAGTTGTAGTTTGAGGCATAGAACTCGCAGAAGACTTCTTTTTAAAAAAATTAAAAAATTTTGAAAAAAAAGATCCACCTGATGGTGTCTGATTTTTTGCAAACTGTGCAGGTGGCATTTGATTTTGTGAATAATCAGTTCCAGGCTTAGAGCCGGATGATGATTGTGATGTTTGTGTTTCTTCAACTCCATCCATCAATGGTTTTTATAAAAGTATTAAAAAATAAAACTCTGCGCAAACTAACTTAAATTTGCGCATCTACTAAAAAAAACTTATTAATTATATATTTTTATCCTTCACAATTTAATATTTCTATTATAAATTAATATTATAACATATAAATAAAAAAATAAAAAATGGCAATTTTAATGAAATTTTGATGTTAAATTTAATTTTTTAGTTATTTTTAGAAAAAAAATAAATTACTATATTTATTTCAGGCAATGGGAAATTTAGAAAAAATAGGGTTCATATTATGAAAAATAAGAAAAAAAAAGAGTCACCCAAAAAAATTAATTCAACATATAATGAACATATACAAAGTTTAAGTCCAAAACAAATAAAATTTAGCCAAAAATATTTAAATTTTTATTTTTGACGTCATGCTCTTTTATTTTTTTATGCTTTTTATCTTTAAACTGTAAATGATAAAGCTCTTTTAGTTCTTCAACTGAAGTTGCTTGTTCAGGATTTTTATCTGTTCGATATTCAATAAATCGTGGAAACCGCAAAGCCATTCCCGGTTTATCTTTTGTTTTGCCTGCCGTATGCAACGGCGATAAAGTTATTTCATCGGCTCGAACTATACACATTATTTCAGGATTAGTCCAAACATATGGATAAAGTTCTTTTGAACATTTAACATTTTTAGGCTTATTCAAAACTTTAATTTGATCACATTTTATTTTTAATTCTTTCCATTCACTATCACTCATTCCAGTTCCAATTTTTGCTACAGTATCAAAACAATCGTTATCTTTATCATAAACACCAACCAAAAATGCGCCTATTCCAAAACTTGCACGTTTGCCGGCCCCTGCATAATACCCCAAAATTACACAATCTATCGTATCTTTTAGTTCTCCAGTTTCTTGTCTTTTTAATTTGATCCAATTAAAATTTCTTTTACCTGCTTGATATACAGAATCTATTTTTTTTACAACAACTCCCTCAAGACCATCAGATACATTTTGTTCAAAATATTCTTCTAATTGATTAGCATTTTCTATTTCTTGTTCACTTATTGCAAGAATAGAAGGATCGTCTTCTTTGGGTAAACTTTCAATAGTCTTTAATAAAAAACTTCTTCTCTTTTCATGTCCTAAATTTAAAAGAGATTTATCGTTTAAAAATAAAATATCAAACAAATATAATTTCAATGGAAAATCTTTTGCCATCTGTTCTATGCCATATTTTCTTTTTCTTTTAACAGTTTCTTGAAATGGCAAAAAAGTACCGGTATGGACATCGTATGCGATAGCTTCGCCCTCTGCTACCAAATTATCAACCTTGAGTTTTGAAACTTCTTTTTTAAGATCAGGAAACATTTGTGACATATCTTGTAAATTTCTTGAAAAGAACCTAATAAGATTTTTGCTTCCAGTTTTATCGACATGCACTTGAATTCTGAATCCATCAAGTTTAGGTTGTACTACACATTTACCTAATTTTTTTACAATATCTTTTGCATTATCAAGTCTTTCTGCAGCTGCTGGCCTGATTGGAATGCCAGGAGTAATATTAATTTTTTTTATAGCTTGAATACCATCACTTTTTAATATTTTTATTATCAAACCAATATCAACACAAATATTATAGGCTTCTTCCAAATCTGATCTCAAAGATTTATCTCCAGTTTGCGACCAAGAGAATGCATCTAACAATGTCATATCAGAAAAGCCTAATCTTAATTTACCCAAAATTATTCTGACGACATATTTTGCAGATACGGTTTCTAAATTTTTTAACAAATTTAAAAGATATTTTTCTTTTTCTTCTTGAGAACCAGTCCCAGAGATTTCTAGAAATTCTTGCAAACTTTTAGATACCTGAAGCAAAGTCAAACTTTCTTCGTTTTCTTTTTCCCAGGTATATTCTTCTAAAATTAAACCAAAATCTCCAATTTTTTTTTCTTTTGCTGCTATAGTTGATTCACTTTTATCCAAAAATTTAGCAAGTACTTTTATCATACTTTTTGATGCAAAATTAAACTGCGTTCCAATGTATGATGGATTTAATTCACCAAGCGATAGGTATGAGATTATCGCTGCTTCGTTTGGCGTAGATTCTTTAAAAAGATCTGCAAGAAGTTCTGTCATTTTTAGTCTAGAGGATTCTTTTTCTATTTCATTAAATTTTAATGCTACATCTATAAATTTCATATTTAATTACCCAGAATTTTATTTCTTAAAAAATTTTAATTATTTATTCAAAATATTTATCTAAAATTAATTAGATTTAAAATCAAACTTATTTAGTAATATAGCAAAATAAAAAAGAGAGTTTCAATTTGATATCGAAACTCTCTTTTTTATTTAAAATTTTTTAAAAAATTGAGATTATAAAAAAATGATTATAAATTTTTCATTCAATAATTTTACCATCTTCTAACAATTGATAATTTTTTTCGCCTACATAAATAGCGGCTATGATCCATAAAAAAATCACCAGAAATGATACAATTGAACCAAAAAGAATAAGTTGGGTTATAACTGGAAATATTACACCAACACCACCGCTAACACTTCCCAGTGTTGCAATACCAAGCCGTGTTGCATGTTTTGCAAATTCCGGCCCAGCAATCGTTCCAATCTGGGCTCCTGCGAAAATCAAAGCATATCCTCTCTTTGCTGACTTAGTATCAGTTGTGCTAGCTACAAAAGACCAAAACAATGAAATAATTAGCAAAATAAAGCTTTCAACTCCCAAGTAAACCACCCACCCTAAAATTTGATGCTTACAAGATACCACCTTGAGAGTTGTTATTTTTGAATTAGCTAAAAAATAGGCTATGAAAAGAAATAGAATTCCATAACATGGAGCTATAATATAAAATAATTGTTGCTTTTTGAAAACATCAACCAACTTTGAATATAGTAAAATAATTGGTATCAAAAAAAGAGCCGATACTACTTTTGCACAAGGTAAATAAGATTGACCAACAAGATTTGTAAAAACGGCATCTTTGATAGGTCTCAAAAGCCAATAAGTTCCAACAATAAAAAGTAAAGTTTACAACAAAAGACATAATTGCAAAAAATAACACATGTAAATATTTTTTCAATCTCATTTTTTTCCTATACCACTGAAAAATACACCATTTATTACCAAGAGGCATTGTTAATATTTATAAACATTTCAAATATCAACAACACCCCTCAAAAATTTAATTAAGTTTCGATAAACTCAACCGAAATAATACCTTACCAAATTTATTGGTGAATTTTGATTGAACAAATTAAACAGATAACCCAACTTCAGCCGGAAGCGTTTGTAGCATAAACGCTTCCGGTTTTTCTGTAAAAATTATTCTTTTTCCCAAAGCTTGGGCATATCCAATTTCAATTAAAGCTGAAGCACCTACATATCCGTTTGATGCGCATACAACTAATGCATCACATAAATCAATCATATTCAAATGATGTCTTTCAAGTTCCAGAGGAGATAATCCTTCTTCACCTTCAAAAACAACAAATTCTTGACCAGGATTTTTGGGTTGATCAAAACGAGGGCTAAGCACCTGAATATTTTTTGAATTCAACTGTTTTTTAACACTCAATATATAATCTAAATGTTTTCTAAAACTTCCGGATAAAACAACATTGCGAAACTCCTGACGTGAGATTCCATGCGCCATATTTGAATCAGATGGTATTATTTGAATCACCCCAAAATGTTTTGCAACTGACTGAGCTATGGCAGAGCAAGCTCTAGCACCATGCATCCAAAGAGGATCATTCGGCATAAGTTGCTCAAGTTGCTTTAATGTTATTATTTCAAAAACATCCTGATTTTTTTCGCTGAAATCTTTCAAATTAATTTTATTTGGGTGATTAACATCTTCAAAAATATCATTTTTTTCAAGTTTATAACCGACAAGACGCATGTAGGTAAGCTCACCACCATTATAAATAGCATAAGGAGTTTTGTAATTTGTTGTTGGCATACGATTACAAATCGATTTAACAACTTCATCTAAACTATAAATAGCTAAAGGTTCATTAAGCCTAGGAAATTCTTTTAATATTGTCATTACGCCTAAATCCAAGTTGTGTCTCTCTTTAACAAAGCCATTTTCAATTACAATTAACTCTGTAGATCCACCACCAATATTAATGAGCAACAATGGTTCATTCAAATTATAAAAACCTGCAAGAGCCTTTTCTAAATAATGCCCTTCAAGTTCGTGGGAAATAATATTAAGAAATTGACCAGTCTTTATAAAAAATTCATCAATTAAAGAACGTTGGATACTTGCAACACACTTACGAAATAATGCAGTTGCGTATATTTTAAACTGGGCATTTTTATGTTCACCAGCAATTTTATTTATATAATCAAAAAGCGCTTGTTTATTTTCTTCAGTTATACCTAATTTAGGATCAAAACCGCCTTTGAAGTTAAAACTTTTTGTTTCAAGCAAATTAAGCTCCCCACAAATAGAAAGACCATAAATTTTTACGGTTGATGAACCAATATCAATGATAATTTTTTGCATTTTTTCTCCGATATATTTTGATAATTATAAAAATTTTATCTGTAAGCTATATTTAAAGGTTTTAATTTGTCAAATAAATATTTATACAAAATAATTTTCATTATTAAATTTAATAATTTTTATTTACCCAATTCAAAACACAGATTCTGCCAATTTTATAAAATAATTATTAATAAACTACTCGTTCGCACCAATTCGACTCTATCTTTAGTTCGAAGGGTCAAGGCTTGGTATAAATTCTGTAAAATTTTAAATAAAAAAGAGAGTTTCAATTTGATATCGAAACTCTCTTTTTTATTTAAAATTTTTAGAAAAAAATTTATGAAACTAATTTATATATCATGCCATTAGCAACAACAGATCCAATAACAATTACTGTTGAATTTCTAATAAAAGTCCAAATAGATCTTTGTCTTTCAGTGAGCAGATCTTTAACTGTTTCAAAGAATTCTGCTGATACAAAAATTACTGTTGCACCCTTAATTCCCATTAATGCATGTTTAATGTATTCAGGATGTTTAATAAGATTATAATAAGCTGCTAGATT
>JAIPGX010000013.1 GCA_021735465.1 Candidatus Babeliales bacterium
GATTCTTTAAAAAAAATTTTAAAAGACAAATATGTTCTTGTAGAACAAATAATATAAATTTTTTATTTTTTAGATAAAACATAAAATTATATAGAAAATTCTATTTTTATACCTAATTTTTCTATAGTCTTTAAATTATCAAGATCAAAATCAATGTAATCCTGATATTCTAAACATAATTTTGAATTATTTTCTTCAAAAATTAAGTTTATATTTTGTTTATTTTTTTTATCTTGCGCTGTTAACTTTGTTTTTATTTGTTCTAAAAAATTTTCATCAAAATTATTTGGTAATATAAAACTAAAATTTTTTATGTTTTTTATATCATCAAAAATTTTTTCAGCGGGAATAAGTTCATTTACTTTGATTTTACACTTATCTGGTGATGAGATATCTAAAAAGCCTTTAATAATAAAAACGCTATATTCTTCTATAATATTATCTATTTTTTTATAAACACTTGGAAAAATTATTAATTCAGAATTTGATGTCAGATCTTCAAATTGTGCAAAAGCCATTTTATCACCCTTTTTTGTTGATATAACTTTATGCTTTTGTAAAAGGCCAAAACAGGTGACTAATGGTTCTTTTAAACTTTTGACATTTTTTATTTGTTCAAGTGCTTTGTCAAAACTTATGGCTTTAATCCAATTTAAAACAGAATAATTTTTTAATGGATGTGAACTTAAATAAAAACCCGCATATTCTTTTTCTTTTTCTAATTTTTCCTTATCTGTAAAATCTGGTATATCTGCAAATTTGTACGATTCGATTTTTGTATCTGACTCCAAGTTGTTTGCGCTATTTATACTAAAAAGTCCCATTTGCCCTGTTTTAATTTCTTCTTTTGCAGTAACTGCGATTTTGATTATTTTTTCAAGTTCTGCAATTTTTTGGGCCCTGTTGCCAGGTATATTATCCATGGCGCCGGCATAGATCAAGCTTTCTACAACACGTTTATTTACAGTTCGCAAATCTACACGTTTACAAAAATCTAGCAGATCTAAAAAGTCTTTTTTTTCTCTTTCTTTTAAAATATTTTCAAGAGCCGCGCCGCCAACATTTTTAATACCTTGTAAACCAAAGAGTATATTATTATTTTCAGCACAAAAATCTGCCTGTGATTTATTAATATCTGCAAGAGATATTTTTATTTCCATATCATTTATTTCTTGCAAATAAAAACTAAATTGCTCTGGATTGCTTGTTTCAAAAGAAATTAAAGCTGCCATAAATTCAGTGGGATAATTGGCTTTTAAATATGCAGTATGGTAAGCAATTAATGCATAAGCCGTAGAGTGTGATTTATTAAAACCATATCCTGCAAAATATGCCATGAGGTCAAAAAGCTCAGCAGCTTTTTTTGCATCAAATTTTTTTTCTTTGGCACCTTTAACAAAAAGTTCTTTTTGCTCTGCCATAACTTCTACCTTTTTTTTACCCATTGCGCGCCTCAAAATGTCAGCGCCACCAAGCGTATATCCGGCAATAGCAGAAGCAATTTTCATAACCTGTTCTTGATAGACAATAACTCCATAAGTTTCAGATAAAATTGGTTCAAGTTCATTAAACATGTAAGTTGTTTTTTTTCTGCCATGTTTTCTTTCTATAAAATCATCAACCATGCCTGAACCGAGTGGGCCTGGACGATAAAGAGCATTAAGCGCAATTAAATCTTCAAATCGTTCAGGCTGCAATTTACGCATAACTTCTTTGATACCTTCAGATTCGAATTGAAATACGCCATTTGAATTACCAGCCCTTAAAAGATCAAATGTTTTTTTGTCATCAAGTGATATTTTATCTAAATTAATATTTATAGAAAAATTTTTTTTTATATAAAATAAAGCTTTTTCTATGACAGTAAGATTTTTTAACCCTAAAAAGTCCATTTTTAAAAAACCGACGCATTCTAGTTCTGTCATAGCATATTGTGTTACTAGTTCATCAGTTTTTGATGGAATATAAAGAGGTAAAACTTCATCCAATGGCCGTGGTGAAATTACAACTCCTGCAGCATGTTTTGATGCATGTCTTGTCAGACCCTCTAATTTGAAACAAATATCAAATAATTTTTTTATTTCGGTATTATTATTGATCATTTCTTGCAATTTGGGTTCTTGCTCTATTGCTTCTTTTAACTTAATTTTTAATTGATTAGGTATTAAATCTGTTAATGCGTTTGAATCTTGAAAAGGGAAACCCAATGATCGGGCAACATCTTTTATTACCCCCTTTGCCATCATTGTTCCAAATGTAATAATTTGGCAGACGCAATCATGTCCATATTTATCTTTTACATAATTAATAACTTCTTCGCGTCTTTGTATGCAAAAATCTATATCGATATCGGGCATGCTCACGCGTTCAGGATTTAAGAATCTTTCAAAAAGTAGATTATATTTAATTGGATCAACGTTTGTAATTTCAATTGCCCAGGCTACAAGAGATCCTGCGGCAGAACCACGTCCTGCTCCAACTGGAATGTTTTGTTGTTTTGCCCATCTTATAAAATCACTAACAACCAAAAAATACCCAACAAATCCCATTTTTATAATTAAATCCATTTCTAGATTCAATCTATTATCATATTCAGAATATTTTTCTACAGGAATTAATTCTTGGTCTTTTAGATTTTGCAGGCCATCTAGGCATAATTTTTTAAAATAAGTTTCTTGCGTATAGCCTTCTGGAGCTGGACTTGCTGGAAACATCAATTTGCCAAATTCAAATTGAAATTCGCATGAATCTGCCAATTTACCTGTGTTCCAGACTATTTCTTCTTTGCCTTTAAAAAAATCTAAACATTCTTGTGTAGTTTTTACATAACATTCAAAATCTTTAAATGACATACGATCAGTGTCCGTCATTTTCTTTTTTGTTTGAATGGCTAAAAGAATTTCGTGAGCATAATAGTCTTCTTTTTTTAGCATGTGCGCGTCACAAGTTGCTATACAATTAACACCCATTTTTTTGCTAATATCATATAATTTTTCATTGACTATTAATTGTTCTTTTACTTTTTCCGGCATTAACTCAAAATAAAAATTTTCTTGACCAAAAGTTTCTAAAAACCATTCTGTTCGTTCTATTGCGTCATTTTCGTTTTCTTTTAATAATAGCGACGGTATATGCCCACCTAAACATGCAGTGCTTGCAATTAAGCCTTCAGAGTGTTTTTTTAAAAATTCATAATCTATTCTTGGCTTAAAATAAAAGCCATGTTTATAAGAATAAGCTATAAGTTTGCATAAATTTTTGTATCCAATTTTATTTTTAACTATTAAAACAAGATGGTAATATTTTTCTTTTACATTTTTTATTTTTATATCAGGCGTCAAATACATTTCTATGCCTAAAATAGGCTTTATGTTATATTTTGCCGCTTGCTGAAAAAATGTTACAGCACCAAAAATATTTCCATGATCTGAAATTCCTAATGCTTGCCAGTTTTGCTCTTTAGAGAATTTTAATAATTCTGGAATTTTTATTGCGCCGTCTAATAAAGAAAATTCTGTGTGTAAGTGTAGATGTGCAAAATGCTTATTCATATAATTTTATTTTAAAGTTTTTAATAATCGCAAGTATTCTTTTTGGCTTTCATAAACCATATCGCAAATAAAATTAATAAAATATTTATCTGTTTTAGGTTCATGATTATTAGTTTGTGCTTTCTTTAAAGCACTTATATATTCGTTTCTCATAATTGGCGGGATAATTGTTATTGCATAATCATTTTGTAACAAAATTAAGTTCATCAAAAGCCTTGCCGTCCTGCCATTGCCGTCTATAAAAGGGTGAATAGATACTAAATCTTTGTGTGCAATTGCAGCCAATTCAACCGTATGTAACCTCTTTTTAAGAGTATTTAGCTCTTGAATAAATTTTGCCATTAATTCTGGAATTTTATCCGATTTAGGCGGTATAAAATCTGTACCTGTGATAAAAACTTGTTCTTTTCTATATTTACCGGCTCTTTTAGGATCAAGTCTAAAATAAAAAAGTTTATGTATCTTTAAAATATCTTTTTCAGTTATTTTTTTTACTTTTACTAATTTGTATAAAAGATCATACCTTTCACTAGCCCCGACTGCCTCAAAATGGTCTTTTAATAATTTACCGCCAATAGTAATCCCTTCTTCTAATACTATTTTTGTTTCTGTTTCAGTTAAAGAATTGCCTTCTATTGCGTTACTTGTATATGTCAGGCCTATGCGGTAATATTCTTTTAATTCTTTTTTTGTACGCGAATTTAACGGCCTATAATTATTTATCTCTTTTTGTAATTCGTCTATTTTTATTAATTTTTCTTTATACATAAAAATACTTATTTAAATAAAAATAGATAAATTGAGATGTATTGCTCCTCAATTTATCTATTTTTATGGGATTTACCCTTCGATTTTGACTTCAATAGATCTTAATTCATTTGCTTTTTTATCATGCATTGTATCAACTTTTTTTGTAAATTCATCAGTTATTTTTTGTAATAAATCTGTAAGTCTTGAAGCAAAATCTTCAGAAATGCCTTTGGCTTTTTCTGTATCTCTTAATTGATTATGAAAATCTTTTCTTACTGCTCTTATACCTATTTTACATTCTTCAGTTTTTTTATTCAAAACTTTTACAAGTTCTTCTCTTCTGCTAGAGCTCATCATTGGTAATTGTAAGCGAATTAGAGTTCCATCGTTTATTGGATTTATGCCAAGATCAGAATTTTTAATAGCCTTCTCTATGTCGCCTATAATAGTTTTATCCCATGGTTGAATTGTAATTAATCTAGCATCTGGTGCGGATAGTGTGGCTAATTCTTTTAAAGTCATTATTTGGCCATAACACTCAACTTTTAAAGTTTCTACCAAACCGGTTGATGCTCTTCCTGTTCTTACGCTAGCAAGTTCTTTTTCAAAATGTTTGATTGGTTTTTCCATTTCTACTCTTAAAGTATTTTCAAAATCTTTTGTATTGCCTTCTGTAAATATAATAGCTTCCACGATATTTGCCCTTTATTTTATAAGTTAATAAATAATTTTTTTAAAAAATATTTCCTAAAAAATATTACTTCCATAACTTGGATCTTTTATCGCATTAATTAATGCATTATCTTTAAAAATATTAAAGACCCTTATTTTTATACTATTTTCCTGAGCTAAAGTTATAGCAGTCAAATCCATAATTTTCAAATTTTTTTCTATATACTCTTTGTAAGATATATTTTTATAAAAAACACTTTCTTTTTTTGCAGGATCATCACTATAAACACCGTCTACATTTGTGCATTTAAAAACTTGTTGTGCATTTATTTGCAAGGCTCTTAGAATTGCATTTGTGTCTGTAGTAAAAAATGGATTTCCAGTGCCAGATACAAAAATAATAATTTTATTGTCTTTGAGTGCGTTTTTAATGTTTTGTTGATTAATAATATTTGTTATTTTAGGGCACTCAATTGCGCTTAATATTATAGAATCTAAATCTTGTTTTTCAAAAAGATCCTGTAATATTAATCCATTTATCATGGTTGCAAGCATTCCGGCATTGTGTCCAGTTGTTTTTGATAAATTAAATTGCTTGCCGTGCTGGTTGCCACGAAAAATATTTCCGCCTCCTATTACTATCCCTATGTTATAATTTTTTTTTAATTCTTTAATTTGATTTATGATTTTTTCAATAAAAAACCCTTCTCCATTTTGAGAAGGGTTAAAAATTGTACCAGTTAATTTTATTAAAATACTATTCATAAAAATAACTTATCCGCCAATAGAAAGTCTTTTGAAATTTTTTACAACAATGTTTAGGCCAGTTTTTTTACTATATTGGCTAATAAGATCTTTTATCGTTACTTTTTCGTCTTTAATAAAATTTTGATTTAATAAGCAAACATCTTGATAAAATTTGCCTATTTTACCCTGCGCAATCTTTTCTATCATATTTGCAGGTTTTCCGCTTGCAGCAAGTTGTTCTTTTATTATTGAAAGCTCTTTTTCAACAACATTAGGATCCAAATCATCCGGACTTATAGACATAGGATTTGTTACTGCAATGTGCATGCAAATATCTTTAGATAAAGTTTTTAAATCTTCAATATTATTTTCTACAGGTTTATCTGTTTCAAGTTCAACTAATACGCCTAAATTTGCGCCGGGATGTATGTAGGCATTGACTACGCCATTGGTTTGGACAGAAAATTTTACAAATTCATCTACTTTTATGCATTCGCTAATTTTTGCCACAAGATCATTTAATCTGTCATAAATTGTTATATTTTTATTGGACAATTTTTCTTCTAATAAAGCTTGCCCAACACCTTCCATAACCTTAGGGCAGCATTTTAAAATGTGTTCGCAAACTTCATCAGCAAAATCTTGCATATCTTTGGTTTTGGCGGCAAAATCTGTTTCACAATTAATTTTTACTAAAGAGCCAGACTTAAAATCTGGAGAAATTTTTGCTTGTAAGGTTCCTTGTAAAGTTTCTTTGCCGGATCTTTTTGAAGCGACTGCTGCACCTTTTTTCCTTAAAATTTCTATAGCTTTCTCCATATCGCCATTGGCTTCTTGCAATGCCTTTTTGCAATCCATCATACCAACTTGAGTTTTTTCGCGAAGCTCTTTTATCAATTCCATTGTTATTTCTGCCATTATAAATACTCCTAAATAGTTTATTTATATACTTTATATATTTTATAGTTTGCCAAAACTTGCTTATTTTACAAGAAAATACTATTTCTTTTTGACAAAATTGTTCTAAAAAATTAGGATATATAACAGTTTATTAGACAAGTTTAAATATTAATTAATGTTAATTGTTGCTTAGTAGGAGATAATTTCCATGCCAGTACCTAAAAGAAAAGTATCTAAATCTAGACGTGATATTAGATCTGCGAATAAAGGAGTTAAGGTTAAATCTATTGCTGTTTGTCAAACTTGCCAGGCCGCTGTACTACCACATAAAGTTTGTAAAGAATGTGGCCATTATAAGGGTGTAAAAGTTTTGAGAACAAAAACGGATAGATTATATTCTAGGTCTCAATCAAGACAAGAAAAAACAAAACAATATGAGGCCTCCAAGGGGAATGCTCAACAAGGGCCTTCTAAAGAAGAAAAAACAAAAGAATAATTTAAGCTTTTAATTTTTAAGGGAGAAGTTTGTGGAGTCTTCAAAAAAAAAGAATATTTATTTAATGGATTATATAAAAAATGCTTATGAATATGCTTTGGAACGCAAGAATCATTTATTAATTTTGCTTTTAATTATTCTTGGTATTATTGGTTTGAGTATAGGTTATTATTTTTACCAAGACGGTTTGCAAAGACGGGCTCAAAAAGATTTGGTGAAAGATGTTGCAGTCTTGCAGGCACCAGTTCATACACCAGATATGCAAAGTGAGGATTTAAGTTTAGATTCTGAATTTTTTACTTCGCAAGAAGAAAAATGGACTAAAGTTGCACAGAATTTTGAATCAGATTATCAAAAAAATAAAGGGGCCGGGATTGCTCCAATGTTTTTGGCATATCAGGCAGAAGCTTTAATTAATCTTGGTAAGTTAGATAGTGCAATTCAGGTTTTGAAAAAACTTATAAGTTCGGCACCAGAATCTGTTGTTAAATCTTTTTATAAAGTTAAATTGGCCCTAGTAAGTATTGATAGTGGTAATAAAGATCTTGAAAAAGAGGGTGTGGAGATTTTAAAATCTATTGGTTTAGAATCTCAGAATCCAGCTCATCCTATGGCTCTCTATTATTTAGGTCAATATTATTGGTTTGCTAAAAATTTTGATGAAGCTAAAAATTATTGGAATCAATTAATTTTGAAATATGGAAAAAGAACTGAAAAAGCTTCTGTTTGGGCTGAAAAAGCTAAAGTTTATTTAAAGCTTATATCTGTTAAATAAAAATAATATTTTTTGAAATATTATTTTTTATAATATAAAATGTAAATTCTAAGAAATAAAAAAACCCCAAAAAAATTGGGGTTTTTTTCTAGCTAATTAATAAATATTTAGTTACTAATTAGCGTCTGCGTCTTGCTGGCTCTTCCCTACTAGGTTTAGCTACAGGCTGAGTATGTACCTCTGGAGGTGGAGGTGCTATTACTGTTTCTTCTTCTACTGTTACTTCTTCATTTGTTGGCTCTTCTTGTTCAGTGCTTTCCATAGCACTTATGTTATTTATGCCAGCAGTTAAAGCAAGAAGTATTAGTAATATAGATATCTTTTTCATAATATCCCTTTCTCTTTTGGTTAATAAGATTTACTATACGTAAATATATTAAAACATATTTTTACCTATAAAATCAATATATTTTAAAAATAGATTTTCTACTTGAAAATTATTGAAAAAATATAAGTTTTTACATTTATAAATAGAAAATTTATAATAAAAAGCTTGTTTTTCTGTATATTTACTTTATAATAAAATAATACAAATAAAAATAGTTTTTTATGGAGTAATTATCATGAAACAACAAATTGGAATAATTTTACCCGGTCAAGGGTCACAGTTTATGGGAATGGGGAAAGATCTGTATGATAGTGAACGTATAGTTCAAGAGTTGTTTGAGCAAGCATCAAATTGTCTTAATCAAAATTTTGTCAAACTATGTTTTGCCGCTTCAGATAAAGAGTTGCGTCAGACGGTAAATGCTCAAACTGCTATTTTTCTTATAAGTTCAGCTATTTATGCTATTTTAAATCAAAAATATGAAATAAAGCCTGATTTAATAGCAGGTCATAGTTCGGGAGAATATACCGCAATTTATTCTGCAGGTGGCATGACTTTTCCGGATGCTTTGTATTTGCTTAATAAAAGAGCAACTTTTATGCAAGAGCACACTATTAATCAAAATGGCGGCATGCTTGCTGTTATTGGAATGCCAAAAGAAGTTTTAGAAACTATTTGTTTGAAATATGATAATCCTGAGAGTGAAAAACATGTTGCTCAAATAGTCAATTATAATTCACAAGATCAATTAGTAGTTTCAGGAACTATGCCTGAACTAGAAGCAATAAAATTTGAAGTTAGAAAGCATAAAGCAAAACCTATCATGTTGAATGTTGAGGGTGCATTTCATTCTAGATTAATGAAAGAGGCTGAAAAAAATTTCAATCTTTATTTAGTAAAAGTAGATATTCAAGATCTTTCTACAAGATTAGTAAATAATGTTAATGCCGATATCGTATTTGATAAAAATCAAGTCAAAAATTCTTTAGCAAAACAAATTAGCTCACCAGTTCTTTGGTGGCAGTCTATGCAACATTTCAAAGATATGGATCTTATTTTAGAAGTCGGGCCCTCTGGAAAATTATCAAGTTTATTAAAAAAAGAATGGCCAGAAAAAAATATTATGTCAGTATCAAATGTTCAAGAACTATATGATCTTTTAAACTTTTTAGAGAAAAAAATTCTTTGCGACAAAATTGAAGAAGGCGCAATGCCCGATGAAATTGTAAAAGATAATATTCAAGAAAAAAGCAAAGAAATAAATATCGAATAATATTTATTTAATTAATAAATATTTAATTTTAAAATTATAAAATAATAATTAATAGATAATAATTTAATAAAATATTAAATAAAATTATATAAAATTTTATATTAAGCCTCCATTGATATCAATAACAGAACCTGTTATGTAATCAGCTTGACCGCCAGTTAAAAAATAAACAAGATTGCCCACATCTTGTGGTGTGCCAAATCTTTTTAAAGATATACGATTTAAAACATTTTCTTTTATTTTTTCTGATAATTTATCTGTCATCTGTGTTTGAATAAAACCGGGCGATATAGCATTAATCATTATATTTCTAGAGCCATATTCTTGGGCTAAACTTTTTGTCATAGAAATTACAGCAGCTTTGCTCGCTGCATAATTAGCCTGTCCAGCATTTCCAGAAAGTGCCACAATAGAACTTATATTTATTATATAACTTTTGTTTTGTTTCATCATACGTTTTATAGCTTGCTGACAACAAAAAAAAGTACCTTTAGAATTTACTGCAAAAACTGAATCCCAGTCTTGTTCAGACATTCTTATTGCTAAATTATCTTTTGTAATGCCGGCATTATTAACGAGAATATCTAAATTTTGATTTTGCAAAATATTATAAACTTGTTCAAAGCCGTTTTTTATGGATTCTATATTTGCAATATCTACGCAAAAATATTGGGCGCCAGCATTTTGCAAATCCATAACTATTTGATTATTTATATCTATATAATCAAAAACAAAAACTTGATCTTTATTATCTAAAAATTTTTGAACAATTGCTCGTCCTATTCCCTGCACGCCACCTGTAACAATTATATTTTTTTTATTCATATTTATTAATTTATTTTTTTAAATCTTCTATCTCTTTTAAAGATAAACCAGTTATTTCAGATATAATTTTTGTATCAAATTTATCTAACATATTTTTTGCTATTTTTGTTTTAGTTTTTTTTTCGCCTTCAGCCTTGCCTTCAGCTAGGCCAGCAGCTTTGCTTTCTTCTTGCAAAGTTTTTTGTTGGCTTCTTGCAACCCTTAATCTATCAAGATATTCATCATAAGCTTCAAGTTCTTTTCTTGTCCAATTGCACTGATTTAAGACTTCAAAAGCTTCTTTTATTTCTTTTGGATCAGCTAAATTTTTTGGAACAGTATTCATATCTATTGCATTTTTTAATAAATACGTCCATTTATCTACAACATTATCATCTAGGTCCGACAATTGCTTATTAAATTTGTTTAATTCAATGAAATGAAATTCTAAATGTTTAAGCGTATGCTCATAAGTTTTACTATTCATAATTAAATGATGACTTAAATAATCTGAGCTTTCAAATAAATTAAAACAAACAATTCCAACAAAAATAACCGGTTTTAATTGACAATAATCTTCGCCTTTCTGTAGTTGTCTTGAAAAAGCTAAAGAAGTGTAATATTGGCATCTCTCAGAATAATCATTTAAGTTACTAACCTGCATTTCGACGATATAATTTTTATTTTTTTCGTCTGTGCATTTAACATCAACAATGCTATGTTTTAAAAGAACTATATCTGGATAATTATTTGGATCTAAAATTTCAACAGAAACAATTTTTTCTCCATCTTTACGTTCCAAAACACTATTTAAAAAACTGATTAAAATATTTTTTTTTTGATTATTGCCAAATAATTTTTTAAAAGCAATATCACTTTTGGGATCTAAAAACATCATATCTTATCTCCAAATTTTTGAAATTAAATAATAAAAAAATTGTATTAAACTAAAAAATATTATATCAAAAATAATATAGAATTTTTTAAAAAAATAATATACGCTTAAAAGCTCTAAAGTTTTTAAAATGTAAAATAAATAAAATTTATTAGGAGATAATATTATTATGGCTTTCAGTAAAGAAGATACACAATTTAAAGTTATAGAGATTATTGCTGGTAAATTGAATATGCCTAAAGAAAATATTGATATTGATTCAACGTTTCAAGAATTAGGTGCAGATTCTTTAGATATCGTAGAAATGATTATGGGGTTTGAAGAAAGTTTTGGCATTGAAATTAAAGATGAAGATGCTGAAAAAATTAAGATTGTAAAAGACGTAATAGATCATATCCATCAAGCAAGAACAAAATAATAAAAGATTATGTCAAAAAGAAATAGAGTTGTTATTACTGGTATTGGCTTAATGACTCCGTTGGGTAATAACACGAAAACTACTTGGAATAGTCTCTTGGAAGGCCGATCGGGCCTTTCTTTATTTGAGCATCCAGAATTGCAAAATTATAAATATAATGTTGTCGGCTTAGTTAAAGAAGATAAAAATTATTTAGATTCTGTTTTCCCTCCTGCCAAACAAAGAAAGACAGATAGGTTTATTCAGTTGGCAGTTTTGGCTGCGCATCAAGCAATGCATGATGCCGGATTTTCTAAAATTTATCCAGAAAATAGAGAAAAATTTGGTGTATGTTTAGGTGTCGGCATTGGAGGTCTTTCTTCTGTTCGAGACGCAGCAGTACAGGCGCATACAGGCGGCGTAAAAACTGTTTCACCATTTTTGATACCAAAGGTTATAAGTAATTTAGCCCCAGCATGGATTTGCATGGAATGGAATTTGCAGGGTGGTATTAGTGCTATTGTAAATGCCTGTTCTTCAAGTGGAGATTCTGTTGGATATTCTTTTAGAATGATTCGAGATGGTTATGCAGACTTTATGCTCACTGGTGGTACTGAAAGTTGTATAAATCCACTTTCTATTGCAGGTTTTGGTAACATGAGATCACTAGCTACTCTTTATAATGGAGATGCTCAAAAATCTAGCCGACCATTTGATAGAGATCGCTCTGGTTTTGTTATGAGTGAGGGTGCAGGCGTTTTGATTTTAGAAAATTTGGAGCATGCCCAAAAACGTGGTGCCAATATTTATGCAGAAATTGTTGGATTCGCATCAACTTGCGATGCTTTTCATATTGCTGCAATGCATCCAGAGGGTCTTGGTGCTTGTAATGCAATAAAAATAGCATTACAAGATGCACAAATAGATAAAAGTTCTATTGGGTATATTAATGCTCATGGTACTGCCACTAAAATGAATGATGTTATTGAAACAAAAATTTTAAAAAAATCGGGCCTTTCTCATGCGCTTGTTAGTAGTACAAAATCTATGACGGGACATCTTTTGGGGGCTGCGGGTGGAACAGAACTTTCTTATACTGCGCTTGCTTTAAAGAATCAAATTATTCCTCCTACTATTAATTTAGATAATCCTGATCCTGAATGTGATCTTGATTATGTCCCGCATGTATCTCGCCAAGCAAAAATTGATTTTGCAATGTCAAATTCTTTTGGCTTTGGCGGTGGCAATTCTGTTGTAATATTAAAAAATTACAAATAAATTTATTGATTTACTCATATTTTTAGCATTTTCCTTGTTTTATATTTGTTTTTTCGACATATTAATAAAATCTTTACTTTGTTTTTTAAACATATTTATATTAAAATTAGTTTGATTTTTATGCATGAAAACAAAAAAAATATAAATTTGTTTAAATTTTTTAAAAAAAATAGGGCCATATATGAAGCGTATAATAGATTTTTTTTTGCAAGAATGGAAAAATGAAAAATTTAATAGAAAACCATTATTGTTACGTGGTGCAAGACAGGTAGGTAAAACACATTCGATTCGAGAACTTGGAAAAACTTTTGAAAATTTTGTTGAAGTTAATTTGGAATCTGATCTTGACGCCCGTAAAATTATTTCTCAAGATTTTGATTCAAAAAGAATAGTTTTTCAGCTTTCTCAGTTTTTAAAAAAGGATATTATTCCGGGAAAGACATTACTTTTTATAGATGAAATTCAAGCCGTTCCAAGTGCAATAATCGCACTGCGATATTTTTATGAATTAATACCCGAATTGCATGTTATAGCAGCTGGATCATTATTAGATTTTGCCATAGAAAAAGTGGGAATGCCTGTGGGGCGTGTTTCTAGTTTATATATGTATCCAATGTCATTTTTAGAATTTCTTGTTGCGCTTGGAGATAAAGTTTGGGCAAAAGCAATTTTAACTCATGACATTAATACTCATATGCTTGAGCCTATTCATAAAAAGCTTCTGGATTTAGTGGGGATTTATTTAGCTATAGGTGGTATGCCTGCAGCTATTGATGCATGGGTTCAGACAAAAACTCCTCGACAAGTAAAAAGAGTTCATTCAGATTTACTTGCTTCATATAGACAAGATTTTAATAAATATGCTTCTGCGTATCAAATAAAATACTTGGATGCACTTTTTAATAATGCATTAGCACAGTTAAGTAATAAATTTATGTTTAGTCGTGTTGGAGAATATCAAAAAAGAGAACTTGAACCCGCTTTAGAATTGTTGAAAAAAGCAGGGATTGTCCATCCTGTTATTCGTAGTGCTGGACAAGGTATTCCTATTGGCTCGCAAGCTCAACTTGATGATTTTAAGATAATTTTTTTAGATGTTGGCTTGAGTCAAGCAGCGCTTAATCTTGATTTAACTTCATGGTTTGTTGAGCCTTTGGTAGCCTTTATTAATAAAGGCGAAATTGTAGAAAGTTTTATTGGACAAGAATTGCTTGTTTATTCAGATCCTATAATAAAAGGGGATTTGTTTTATTGGCATAGAGAAAATCGTAGTAGTCAAGCAGAAATCGATTATTTAGTTCAAATAAAAGAAAAAGTCGTACCCATAAAAGTTAAGGCTGGGACAAGTTTGAGAATAAAAAGTATGCATATTTTTTTGGATTCACATCCAAATTCATTGTATGGCGTTAGGTTTTCTGCTCATAATTTTTTAAATGAACAAAGAGTTTTTACTTATCCACTGTATGCAGCAGCAAGACCATTTTTTGATACAAATACTAATTTACAAGAAGCTTTATTAAGCTTAGTTTCTTGAAGATTAATAAAAATTAATTTTTTTATTACAAATAAATTTTTCTTCTTAAATAAGATTTGTAATCTATTATTTGACAAATAATATCAGTAACAAAATTTTTTGCCTGATTAGTATTTAAAGAAATTTTATTGGTTGCAGAATATTCTTCTAAATATTTTGTAAATAAGTCATGAAAAAATGTCGGAATTTTATTTTTGTTTTGTGGCCAATTTTTTATAAAATCTAATAAAATTTCATATGAACTTTTTTCTTTTTCTGTTAATAAATAGCTTAATAAAGCGTAAGAGATAGAAAATACAACTGAAAATACAGTCGAATTTATTAAAAATTTTTGGTGATCAAGTTTTTTTAAATCTTTATTAAAATTATTTATCAAAATATTTATATTACTCTTTATATTTTCTTGTCCTGTTTTATAATTTTTCCAAAAAACATGGTATTCTTTGAGAAGATTCATAATAAGTTTTCTGTTCTTTAAAGAATATTTTTTGGTGATAAAAAAATAGTTTATTATTTTACACAAAATAATAGTAAAACACAGGGGCACACTGGTTTTTAAAAATATATCAAGAATTTTGCGTTTATAAGAAACAATCGCTTCTTGTGGCATAAGTTGATCTTGCAAAAAATTGCATTTTTCTATTTCCTGTTTTACAAACTCATAGTTATTATTATGGTTATTTAGTTTTTTATCTATATTATCGATTTGATTTGTATTTGGTTTAATAAAATTAAAAAAAGAAAAAATAAAAATTAAGACGCCAATTTTTTTATAAAACACTTTTTACTCTCAGAGCTGCCAATAATTTTGTTTTTAAATTTAAGGTTTATATCTTATTCTAAATTTAAGTTTTTACAATAATTTTTTAGAGAATAAAATTTTTAGAAAATAAATAAATAAAGTAGGCGGTCATTTGGCCGCCTACTTTATTTATATTATATAGTGAGACTATTTTTTATTACAAGGTGGATCCTGTTCCTGATAAGCCGTGCCATAGGGCATTCAAGAACGGGAGTTGCTGTTCATAGTTTATATTGTAAATTTTAGCCTTTATGTCACTAAATTTTGTTTGTAAAATTGTTAATTTAGCTTGATATTTTTCAATATCTTGTGTTGTTATACTTTGGTCTTGTTGTGTTGATTTTTCATTTATCTGTTCAATTGCATTATCTATTAGACGTGCTCCATAACCTAACCACTGTAAGTTTTCTGGATTTTCTTCTGAGGAAAGTTTATCAACTATTTCAATAAATTTGTTAAACTTTTCTTCGTTTGAAATAATATTTTGTGCTTGGTGTTTTATTTTTTGTTGTTCAGGCGTTTCTGGCTTTTCTTCTGTTGTTACAATTGTGACTGAACTTGAAGAAGTTTCTGAACCATCTTTTTTACTTAGTTCTGGTACAATTGTTTTGTTAACAAAATTTGTGGCATCATCGTCGTCTTCTTCATCATCTGTTACACCAGAAAATGGTTGTGGATAAAGTGCATCTTGTGCAAATAGATTTTCTGCTGTGTCTGAACTTGAAGAAGTTTCAGAGCCATCTTGTAGTTCTGGTGCAATTGTTTTGTTAACAAAATTTGTGGCATCATCGTCGTCTTCTTCATCGCCTGTTACACCAGAAAATGGTTGTGGGTAAAGTGCATCTTGTGCAAATAGATTTTCTGCTGTGACTGAACTTGAAGAAGTTTCTGAACCATCTTTTTTACTTAGTTCTGGCGCAATTGTTTCAGTAGTAAATATTTCGGCATTTAAAATATCTTGTTGAGCGTCAGGATCGCTTGGATTGTTGTTTGTTTGAGTTGTATTCGCATTATTGCTTTGTACTAGTACACTGATATCTAATGCGGGGAGTATAAATTTTGACGTCCCATCGCCTTTGTTTTCACTGCCTAACCCTGCGCCGGAGCCTATTTCTGCCTTTTCATTTGGAGCAACAGTAACAGTAGCAGTTGGTTCTTGGTAGCTTGTTTGAGCATCTTTTTCTTGTTGAGCTCTGATAGCTTCTTGTTCTCTTTGAGCTTGAAATTCATTAACAATATTGCGTTCTTCTGTTAATACACCTTGAGCTTGAATTTCGGCATCAGCTTTTTCTTTAGCTTCTCGTTCAGCATCGATAGCTTCTTGTTTTCGTTTTTGCTCTTCTTGTTCTTGAGCTCTTTCTCGTTCTTGTTTTCTTAACTCTTGTTCTCTTTGAGCTTGAAGTTCAGCATCGGCTATTATTTTAGCTTTTTTTTCTTGTTCTCTTTGGGCATTGGCCTCAGGCGAAGCAGATTTTGGAGCACCAGATATTTGGGATGGACGAAGGAAAGAAGAAGAAGAGGAGCTTGGAAAGATTGCGTTTGGTAATACTGAAAGACTTTGGTTTGGAACTAATGTTGAAAATTCTGGGGTGGTAGGTCTTCTTTTTGTACCTTGGACTTGGGCTGAAACATTTTGTCTTTCACCAAATGATGGTGCAGATCCTGCGGCGGTTGATGTAGTTGTAGTTATAGTTGATTGACGAGTTGATTGTGAGCGGGGAGCTGGGCGTGGGGCTTCAACTCTTGTTAGGCCATTTCTAAATGCATTACCTGCGGCTGTTTGAATATTTAAACTATCCAATAAACCTAAAAGTTGTCGACCAAGATCTCTTTGTGCCTCTGTTGCTCTTGAATTATTTAATTGTTCAAATAATTTATTGGCAATAGGTGCGAGCTTTGGACCGTGGTAGCCTTTGTTAATATGAGCAATTAACTTTTGTATATTAGATTCAACTTGAGCAGGTTTTAATTTTGTAATATCAACAGATTCTACTCTAATATTTAATGCTTCTCTGCTAACACGTGGATCCATATCGGGAACGGCAAAATAAGTTGCACCAAACGCATTTTGCGCACAAACCATTGTGAAAATTAAGACTAACAGTCTTTTAAACGTTCTTACGTTTTTCATCATAAACCTCCATAAAAATGGTAAAACGATTATAAAAATAAATAATAAAACAAAACTATACTTAACAATACGTAATAAACATTTGAATAATTTCAAATATTTAAAACTAATTTACTATCTTGCAAATAAAATATCAAATGCCCCCGGGTATAAATAAAAAAAGCTATGAAAAACAACGTTTTTCATAGCTTTTTTAGGTTTTTAAATTAAAAACTTTTCTATTAGAAAGAAATTCCTAATTTTCCCCAGACTGCCCAGTTTTCAATTGCGCTATTATTGCTTGAAAATTCATAAGAAGAACCAAGGCCGAGCATTACAGGGAATCTGCATTGATTGAATGCATAACCAAGGCCTGCATAAAATTTGTGTGTAATTTGGGTTGGAGTC
>JAIPGX010000014.1 GCA_021735465.1 Candidatus Babeliales bacterium
AGAGTTGTTGAATCTCCTGGAAATATTATTAATGGGCTTAAACTCCCATCTGTATTTACATTGGGAGATGTTGCATTATTCATAAATCTTATGTTTGTCCCCTTGCCCAAAAGATCTGGTTTTTTTGGTTTAAAGTAACTATCTAATTTATTACTTCTGTCTATAGTGACATCAACTGCCATAACTTCAAAAGCAATTTGAGGTTGTGGTTTGTCAAGCTTATCAATAAATTTAGATAATCTAATCCAATCTTCTTTGCTGCAAGATATTATTAATCTATTTCCTCCCCCACCAGCTTTCCCTGCACCAGAACTATAACTGGATGTGGTTGCATCTGGAACTATTTGAATATCTTCAAAAAATTTATATTCTCCATATTTTTGGGCACCTGCTTGTGTGCCGCTTGGAGGTTTTATTATTTTGTTTAAAATAGCTGCTAAGGTATTTGCTTTTGTGTATTTTAATTCTTTGATATGTAATCTTGATTGTGCTGCAGTTAATGGCACATCTATATATTTTTTTATAAAATCTACGATAGCATTAATGCCTTTTTCTGTTCCCATAAGAATTAAAGAATTATCATGCGCATGAGGAATAATTGATGTAGAAGAAGAGAAATAGCTTGAAGGTTTAGCTGTTTGTGGAGCAGTAAAGCGTATTACATTTTGTTGATCTTTTGGTATTATTTGACCAAAAAGCTTACTTACGTCATTTGCGTTTACGTGCGTTAAATTTAATATTTTTAAGGTTTCTCTTAAACCTCCCATATCAAGCTCTTTAATAACTTTTAATGCCGTTTTAATATTTAAACATTTATCTGTAATTATAAATGCTTGTAAGTCGGCATTTTCTGCAGCTGGAACATCAAGCATTGAATCTAATATTGGCTTTATTTTGCTTGTTTCTATATTTTTAAGAAAATAGACGTATCTTATAACCATGTCATTATCAGGTAAATCTTCAGGTTCTGTTCCTGACCCGGAAGAATAAAATGGGAGCGGTTCTTTTTGATTATTAGCTTTAGGGACAATTCTATACAAATTATCTACGTTTATAAGCGTATAACCATTCAGTTCAAGAAGTGTGAGTAAAATATTCCATGCTTTTTCTAAGTTTAATGTTTTACGTGTTGTTAAAGTTACATTTTTGTTATTTAATTCTGGATTTGGAACTATATTTATTTTTTTTAATTCTGCTAAATAATTGACAATACTTGCAAGTGAAGCATTTTCAAAATTTAAATAAATATTATCTTTATCTTTTGTTTGTGCATTTTTTCCATCTTTGGCAGAGTTATCAGTATCTTTGATATTTTTATTGTCTTTATTTTCACTATTGGAATTTGGTTCAGGGTTATTAATAATTGTTACATTGGCATTAGGGTTGCCAGCATTATTATTTTGTTCAGCTAAGTAAGCTGTTTTGATTATTAATAAAAAAGATAAAATAAATAGTAATTTTTTTATCATTCAGTGTCCCCATTTATTTTCTATATTTTTTAGCAGCTAGTGTCATTGTAACTTCAATTTTTTTATTTTCTTGGTTTTTAATAATTAAATCTTTTATATATATCATTTGGTTTTTACTTAAATTTTCTATAACCTTAATCAAATTTTCTGTAGTTTGATTTTTAAATGTTGCAGTTAAACCTACTTCATCAAATTTATCATTACCTTCGACTGGTAATGTAAAAGCTGTATTGGCCCAATTTGGTTCTGGAGTCAAATTTTGTTCTTTTATAAATTGTTCAAAAAAAACTCTTACGTTAAAATTTTCATTTTTATCTAAGAGCTTTTTTAATTCATCTGCTTTTTTATCAAGTTTTTCGTTTTTATCTATTATTTGGACAATATCATTAGAAGTTTTTTCTAAATTTTTTATGTCTGTTACCAAATTAGTACTTGTGTTATATATGTAATATATTGAGATTCCGGCTAACAAAATTATAAAAACTAGAAATATTAATAAATATTTTTCAAAATTTTTTCTATTAAGATTTTGTATATAAACAGCAAAATTTGTTAATAGTCTCATAATCTTTAAATTTCTTTTTCTTTTAATGCTACTCTAAATTTTACAGCTTTACCGTCTTCTGTATAACGTTCATCTACCCAATCTTTCTCGTTCCATATATCTAAATATTTTGATTCTTTAAATTTTTTTGCTAGTTCACCAAAAAATGTTATATGGTCTTCACCTGTTTTAGATCTAAATAAACCTCCAACTGTTATTTTGGGAATATTATTTTCTTTGTGTATATCAACATATTCTACCGTTACATCAAAACGTCTTTTATCTGTTATATTTGTTAATTCTTGAAGTATTTCTAAAACTAGTAATTTCTCTTCTTTAAATGGTGCCCAGGTTAGTTCTTTTTCTTTTACTAAATCGTTTGCTTTTGTCATTAAGTTTTTAAGGTTAATATTTTTAGGTAATTGTCCCGGGGTAAAAATAAGTTTTAATTTATCTATTTGTTCTTTTTCTATTTTTTTATAATTTTCTGACAATTTATTAATTTGTGAATACCCCAAAAAAAATATTGTTGCAAATAAAAAGACAATCATGATTATGACTGCGATTAATTGTTTTTTTATGAGTGGGTATTCGTCTATTTTGAATTCTTTTTTGCGTAAGTTGAATTGATCTTGTTCTATACTAGGCAAAGCTGTTCCTAATGCAACAAGATACATGTTTTTATCATTAGGTATTTTTTTTAATTTATTTTCAAAAATTTTGATAGAAAATAATTTTTCAAAATCAAAAATTTCACAGGATATTTGTAAAATACTGTTACATATTTTAGATATATTTTTTATTTTAGAATATTCACCAGTTAATAATATTTTGCTTATACCCTGATAAAAGCTTAGTTTTAAACTAAAAGAATTTAGCGTAAATTGAACATCGTTAAGCAAGTTCATGAAGTGGTTCTTTAAAGATTTATCTATCTTTTCTTCAGGAAATTCCTGAAATCCTGAACTTAAAATTCTAGATTTTACTTCTTCTGGAAACACTGTTAATTCTTCACTTACTAAATTTACTATAGATAGAATACCTCTTGGTATAATTCGCGTTAATTTTAGTTGGCCATCGAGTAAAATTGATACTCGAGTTGAGTAGGATGCTAAATCTATTAAGGCACAAGTATCTTTAATTTCTTTATATTCTGGAATTTGTTGGTATAGACTATAAATGGCAAAAAGATCAATTGTTATAGCATTAGGATTAATACCTGCACTTTCATAAATATCTAGAGTTACTTTTAAGTCGTCTTTACGTACTGCAGCTACTAAAATTTGCGATTTATTTTCTTTTACATCTTGTTTGGTAATAATAAAATCTGTTATTGCCTGATCTATAGAAAATGGCAACATGGATTCTATTTCATAATCCAAAATTAATTGTATTTTTTCTGGGTCTTTAAATGGTACTTCGAGTTCTTTGAATATTACCAAAGAAGATGGAATTGAAACTCTAATTTGATCATATTTTTTTATCTGACCTATAATTTCTTTTAAACTTTCCATAGTAAGATGTGTAATATTATCTGGTTGTGTTGTATCTATTTCTTTTAAAATTAAATTTTCTAATGTAGAAGTTGAGCTTTGAGCAAAAACTTTGGCGCAGGTTAAGATGTTTTCTTGTATTGCAAAGCCCAATATTCTTTGAGAATAAAATCTTTTAGACCCCAATTTTTCTGGCAAAAAAATTTCTTTTATCATGCCAGACTCCTAGTTTTTAATTTTCTATTTTTTGCCGTATTTATATTTTCTGTTTTTATAATAGGATTTTTTGATAACAAATTTTTTAATTGTTGTCTTTTTTCTTCTAAAGTTAAATCTGTTGATTTTTGTAAATCTTTGTTTTTACTTGATGCATCTTTATTTGGTATATCTTTGCTAGGTATATCTTGAGTTAAACCTTTTTTTAAAGCGTATTCTTTTTTTTGTTTTTCAATTTTTTTTAAAAATTTTTCTTCTTTTTCTGGAGTTGCTCTAAAATATGGATCACTCTTTATATCAACTGTTGTAGGTTGATATTTGGCTGAAGCATAATCTCCAATTTTATGAGAGAAATCGTCTTTTTTGGGCTTAAAGAACCAGTTATTAACGGGATCATTGGTTGCTTCAAATTGTACGGCTTCCTTAACATTTTTGGTTGCATCTTCTAATTTCATTTTTGTATATAGGTTGGTGCCCGGAGTTGAACGTGGTTTTAAAATTGTTGGTGAAATAAAAAATAAAAGATAATTTTTTGTAACTTTTTTCTGTTTATTTTTAAAAAACCAACCAAGTATTGGGATATCTCCCAACAAAGGTGTTTTGCTCATGCTTTCCTCTGTTCTTGTTTGCACAAAACCTCCCAATGCAAGAACTTGTCCATTAGATAATGTAACTATTGTTTTTAATTTTCTTTCATCTTTGTTGCCTTTTTCTGGGTCTGAAAAATCGGTAAAGTTTAAATCTACATCCAAATTTATCATTCCATCTAAATTTATCTGAGGTGTAACTTTTAATGTTGTTGGCGCACTGGCTGCCTTTTGGCCATAAAAATTTGATTGAGTTTCTTGAGTTCTTACATAAACGGTTTGTCCTACAGTTATTTCAGCCGTAACATTATTTTCTACCGTAAAAAATGGTTGAGATAAAAGTGTAGCATTTGTTTGTTGTTGTAATATTTCAAAAATACCCCATAAATTTGCCGTAGATCCTAAAGTTAAAAGCGTTGTTCCAATTCCTCCCACTAAACCTTGTGCTAAATTTGCTAATTCTATTGATTTACCTGATTTTGAATCACCTGCACTAACTGCCGTTACGCCACTAGGCATTGGGGATTGAAAATTAACTCCTTGTCCAATTTGATTTGGATTTTTGTTTCGTATACCTCCACCTAAAAATTTGGTGTCATTAAAATTTACAGAAACAATTAAAGCTTCTACTGCAACTTGCGGTTGTGGTTTGTCTAAGTCTTTAATCGTTTTTTTAAGCATTTTCCAGTCTTGTTTATCTGTACAAGAAACTAGAAGCCTATTACCCTCTTTGTCTTCTTCAAAGATCATTGGCTTAAAGTATTTTACTCCGCCTCTTATCCCACCTTCTTTGCTAGTTTCTGATTGTTGATTTACGGTTTTATCTAAAATATCTTTTATAGTAGCGGCCCCCATATTTTGTAATTCATAAATATGTAAAGGTGATTCTGTTCCTTTTAATTCAGTATCAAGATTTTCTGTAATAAATTTTTCTATTTTTTCTATTGATTTTTGATTACCCATTAAAATTAATGAATTTGTTCTGGACTCTTCAATTATTTTTGTAGATGGAGAAAAATAAGTTAATGTACTTTCTGCTTGTCTTCCAAGAAGTCGTGCTAGTGGGTTTTGCCCTTGAGCTTGAGGTTTTAAGCTTTCAATTAATTTTTTTACATCTGCGGCATTTGTTCTTTTAAGTCGCATTACAACTACGGTTTCTTGTAGACCAGTTTGATCCAATTCTTGAATAACACGCATTGCAGATTTTATATTGTAAGATCTATCTGTAATAACCAGGCCATTTATATCGGGGTATGGTATAGAATTACCAATTGGTGATAACATGCTTTTTAAAAGTCCCTCAATAGCATTTGCAGTTATATTTTGGAAAAGTACTACGTAACGTACAACTTCATCACTATCCGGTAAAGTTTTATACGAAACATTAATATAAGCTGGAATAGGTTGTTTAGAGGCTTGAGTATTTGCTACTACAACATAAACGTTGCCTCTTTGAACAATACTAAAACCAACCATTTCTAGAACTGTTAAAAATACTTTCCATGCGCCATCAACACTCAATGGTTTTCTGATAGTTAAAGAAACTTTTTTTCCCGCTAAACCTGGATCAGGAATCAGATTTAATTTCTTTATTTGGGCAATATAATTGACTAAACTTGATAATTCGGCATTTTCAAAATTTAAATAGATATCTTTTTTTTCTGATTTATCTGGCTCTTTGTCTTTTTTATCTTTAGTATCTGTTTTTACGTCTGATTTTGCAGTTTCTTTTGTTTTTTCTGTAGACTTTTTTTCTTGATCGTCAGAGAATTTGGCATCTTCTAAACTCAAACCCATTACAATTTTTTGATCTTTATCTTCGATTTTTGCTATTAAATTTTCTGAAGCAGGTTGTACTGTTGTCGAACTTGATTTATCTGGAGAGGGGGTAGTTGTGCCAGGTGTAGTTTGGACTTGAGTAGTTATAGCCAGACTTTGTGTTGGGGTAGGCGTAGATGCTTGGGGTTGCGTTGGTGTTTTTTGTGTGGGCATACTTGCCGCAGGCGCTGGCATTGGCATATTATAGCTTTTTGTTATGATTAGAATAAAAAAACAAAAAATAAAAATTATTTTTTTTAAAAAATTTTTCATGATTCTTTTATCTAACCCTTCTATCTCTAGTTCTTGATCTTAAATTTTCTAAAAATCTATTTCTTACATCAGAGACAACTTGTTTTTGCATTGGATCTCTATGATATTGGTTAAATTCTCTTATTCTTTTTTCTCTTTCTTGTTCCGGGCTTAATTTAAACGTACCTAATATTTGTTCATCTTTTGCTGACTGCAAAAATAAATCAGCTCCGGGGGTTCTTAATTTTGCCATTTTATATTTAATTGTTAAATCTTGATTTTCTCTTTTTAATTTTAATGTTACAAGTTCATTTTTTCTAATCTTGGTAATGTCATTATAAATTTTTACTCTATCTTTTAATTTTGTTGTATTCATATTATTAATCGATGTTATTATATCATTTAATTTTAATCCAAGTTGTTCTTCTATTTCGTTTGGTTTTATTTCAGTAATTTTTATTCCAATATTTTTTCCATCTTGATACGCAGAAATAAGACCCAAATTTTCCATAAAGTCTGACAAAGATTTAACTTGTTTTGCAAATTCTTTGTGATCTATCTCATAATTATTATCATCTATTTTTTTAATAACATATTTCCATCGATCTTCAGGTTTTTGTTCCTGTTTTGGAGCTAGAGATAAATCGTCTTTTCTTAACAAGAAAATTTCTTCTTGGCCATTTGCCCTTAAAATAATTACTTTGTTTCTTGATATTTTTAAAATTTGACCATCTTTTATTTTATCTCCGGGATGATAAATTCTTTCTTTATTTGTTTCATCTGCAAACATTGCAACACTATTTTCATCTTGTGATGAATAAATAATACCTTTGAGTGTAACAGTTAATGGAGCAATAATTTCTTGTTTTGGTAATTCAGGGGCTGGTGTTATAGTCGGTGTTGGTTCAGGAGGAATAGGTGTTACAAAACTTTGTTGAGTTGGTTGTTTTATTGTTGTTACATAAGTTCCAAAAATATCATTTTTGTATATACGCTCAGGAATAATTGGTGGAAATTTTTTTTTTTCGACAACTTCTTCGACAGATTTTTCTATAAATTTTATTTTTGGAGGCTTTTGCTCCAAATAATAATTTGCTAACACTGTCAACAATAACATTAACAATAAACTACTATTTAAAATCCACAAATTTTGTTTCATACTTTAAACACCTTATTACAAACTATGAAGATAGTTTGTTGAAGGTTAAATTGTCAAGAAACTATTTTTCATAAAAGATTTATTTTTATGGTGACGGAATAGTTTGCAACATTTTTTGTATTATTTGGTCTGTAGTAATTTTTTCAGCTTCTGCTTGATAAGTTAATAAAATTCTATGCCTTAAAACATCAGGTGCAACAGCTTTTATATCATCTGGTATTACAAAATGTCTTTTTTTCAAAAATGCATAAGCTCTTGCAGCATAATCTAAAGTTAAAGTTGCTCGAGGAGAAGCTCCATATTCAATAAATCCTTCAATATCTTCTAATTTATAATCTTGAGGTTGCCTTGTAGCAAAAACTATATTTAATATATAGTCGATTATTTTTTCATCTATATAAATTTGTTTAACTAATTCTTGGGCTTCTGAAATTTCTTCTTCAGTCATTACTTTATTTATTGAAACAGGATGAAATACTTTGTTAATAATTTCTTTTTCTTGAATATAGGATGGATAAGTTACTAAAAGCTTAAACATAAACCTATCAACTTGTGCTTCGGGTAGGCGATATGTACCTTCTTGCTCAATTGGGTTTTGAGTAGCTAAAACCAAAAAAGGCTTATCTAACTTATAATTTTTATCACCAATTGTTACCTGATGTTCTTGCATAGCCTCAAGTAGTGCAGATTGAACTTTTGCCGGTGCTCTATTTATTTCATCCGCCAAAATTAAATTTGCAAAAATTGGACCTTTTTTTGTTTGAAATTCTTGTGTTTTTGGATTGTAAATTAATGTTCCAATTAAATCTGCAGGTAAAAGATCTGGCGTAAATTGCATTCTTTGAAATTTTAAGCCAATAGCATCAGATATTGTTTTGACAAGAGTAGTTTTGGCAAGTCCGGGAACGCCTTCTAACAGAATATGTCCGTTACATAATAGACCTATAAAAGTTCGGTCTATTATATGATCCTGTCCTACAACGCCTTTTTTAATTTCGTTTTTTAAATTTTGCCAATCATTACTTTTTTCTTTAATTTTTTCTACTATTTCTTGTGATGGTAAATTTTGCATATTATCATCCCTCTTTTTTTGCTTAAACTTTAAAATCTAAATTTAATTTTAATATTTTATCACGTAATTCTAATGGCGTTAAGTTTAGTCTATTAGATAGTTGTTTTATATCAAATTGATTGTTTTTTAATAAATGCATTAAAAATTTTTTTTCAAATTCCTGACAGGCCTCTTTTAATGAATTAAATTTTGTAAAAAATTGTTCTTCTATAATTTGATAATTTTTTTCACTCAAATATTTATTTAAAATTTCTGGAGTTATAACTTTGTCTATTTGAGTGTTGTCAGCTACTATTTTTTCTATTAAGTTTTTTAATTCGCAAACATTTGATTCCCAATTATGATTTCTTAAAATGCGAATACTTTTTATATTAAAAATTACAGATTTTTCATATTTTTTATTTATCTTATTTAGATAATAATCAATTAATAATGGAATATCGTAGCGCCGTTTATTAAGTGGCGGGATTTCTAATGGTGTTGAATTTAAAGCATGAAATAAACAGCTACTAAATTTTTTGTCTTTAACTAAATTAAAAATTTGTTGGCAACTTGATGCTATGATTCTTATATTTTCATTTTCAAAATTTTGCATGCAAAATAAAAGCTTATTTTGGCAATTTGGGCTAAGTTGATCTATATTTTTTATAAAAAATGTTCCAACGTTATTTTTAAATAAAAAAATTACTTTTTTTAAAAATTCTTTTTCTGTTAAAGTTGCGCAATCAATAGAAAAAAAATTATGTTTATTTAAATTACTTTTTTTATGAATGTAATTAGCAAATAATTCTTTTCCTATTCCATGTTGGCCGTAAATTAAAAGTGGTAATTTTAATTTTGAAACACAATTAAGTTGTTGAATTAATTCTAAAAAAAGATTGCTTTGACCTACAATTCCAAAATTTTCCAAATTATCTATATTATTACATATATTATTTTTGCTTTTAAAATCTTCTTTTAAAAAGCTTATTTTAGATAAAATATCATCAAGATTTAATGGTTTTTCTATAAAATCCAAAGCACCATATTTTATTGCTTGTATGGCTATTGGGATATTTCCAAAACCAGAAATTATAATTACTTTTTGTTGTGGGTATTCTTTTTTTATTTTTTTTAAAAGTTCTAAACCATTGCAATTGGGCATAAAAATATCTAGCAAAATTAGATCTGGTATTGTTTTGCCAATTTTTTCAAGAGCCATATTGCCATCTGATAAAGTTTCTACTTGATATCTTTCATCTTGCAAAGAATCTTTTAATGTTTTTAAAATAGTATATTCATCATCAATAATTAGCAAAAGTGGAAAATTGTTCATAAGAAACCTCAAAGAATATATAATTTGAATTATTTGATTTTTATAGGACCTTCTTTTAGTCCCCGTATAAACTGATAAATATATGGATCTTTACACTCCCATATTGTATCAGCTGGTCCGACATATACAATTTTGCCTTCATTTAACATAGCTACTCTTTTTGCATATTTAAATACTTCAATATCATGAGATATTACTATTGTTGTTGCATTTAATTTTTCTTGTGTCTTTTTTATTAATTCGTGAATAATTTTTACAGTTATAGGATCAAGACCTGTAGTTGGTTCATCATAAATAAGTATTTCAGGACTTAGCATTAAGGTTCTTGCAAGCCCAACCCTTTTTTTCATGCCGCCAGAAAGTTCAGCTGGATATTTATATAAAATGTCTTGGTCAAGTCCAACGCTTTTTAATTTATCTGCTACTAGGGGTAATACTTTTTCTTCTGGTTCATTATTCTCTAACAGTGTAATTCCTATATTTTCAAAAACATTTAAGGAATCTAAAAGGGCTGCAAACTGAAAAACATAACCGCACTTTTGATATATTTTTTCAGCGTCTTTTGGGGTTAATTTTGTTACATCTATTCCGTCTATTAAAACTTGACCTTCGTCTGGTTTTATTAATCCAATTATTTCTTTTAAAAAAACAGATTTTCCCTCACCAGATCTTCCAATGATAGCTAAAAAATCATGATCCGGAATAGTTAAATCTAATCCGCGAATAATTGCCTTTTTTCCAAATGATTTTTTTAAATTTTTTATTTCTATCATTTTTAAATAATAAATTAAAACATGAGTGAGGTTAATATATAATCTGCTACAAATATAACTACATTAGCATATACTACACTTTGTGTAGTAAAAATTCCCACACCTCTAGCTCCGCCAGTTGTGGTAAAGCCTTTATACGAACAAATTAAAGACAATAAAAATCCAAAAAAAATAGCTTTTATTAAGCCATTTGTAATATCTGATATTACAACATTTTCTCGTATAGATTCCATATATAGTTCGGCATTTATATTTAAAGCATAAACAGATATGAGGTATCCTGCGGTAATTCCACAAAGAGAACAAAATATAGAAAGAAACGGTAATATAAAAGTTGAGGAAATTAGTCTTGGTACAATTAAATATTGATGAGTGTTTATACAAAGAGTTTGTAAAGCATCTATTTGTTCGGTAATTCTCATGGTTCCAATTTCTGCAGTCATTGCAGAACCTGCCCGACCTATTACCATTATGGCAGTTAATACGGGTCCAAATTCTCGTACCATTGAAATAAAAACAATTGGACCAATAAATTTTTCTGCCCCAAATCTGTGAAGTCCAATGTGACTTTGTACTGCTAAAACTGCTCCAACTGTTATTCCTATAAGGGCAATAACTCCCAAAGAATTTACCCCTATAAAAGACATTTGATAAAATATTTTTTTGATTTTAGGTCGAGTTGTAAACATTACATTTACTGAATCATAAAGAAATAATCCAATATTTCCAACATTGTTACAAGCATCTATTGCAGAACTACCTATAAAATCAAAAAACTTTAATATTTTTGATATAATTGGATTGCTATATTCTTCTTTCACTTTTTTTCTTTATTTTTTAATCATTATTTTTGTTCAGATGGTTGTTGTTGCTTTGGTTGTGTCATTTGTCTTGATGCTGGGGTTACTTTAGCTCTTGATGTTTCTAAATGTTTAGATTTTAATATTGCAAGACCTAATGAACCCATTATAAATATTGCCCCCATAACCCATGTTATTTTTTGAAAAAATTCTTGTCCTCCAGAACCTCCAAATAACATTTGGCTTCCTCCCCCTAAACCACCAAGACCCATATCTCCTTTACCTTGTTGAATTAGCACTGCTATAATCAAAAAAACGCATAACACTGTAAAAAGAAACATTAACAAAGCTATAAACATCTATATCTACTCCTAAGGTTTTTAAAATTAATATTTTATATTGTTATTATACATTATTTTATAATTCTACTATTTTTTTAAATTCTTGAAAGTCTAAACTAGATTTTCCTATCAAAAAACCATCTATTAATTTAACACTTTTTAGTGATTTTGCGTTGTCAGGGCTTATACTTCCACCATACAAAAGTTTGCAATTTATTTTTTTTTCAAGATTTTCTATTTGGATTTTTAGCCAAGTAAATATATTTTCTAAATAATCAATTGAAGCAGTACTTCCTGAACCTATTGCCCAAATTGGTTCATATGCAATTATTATTGGCAGATTTTGTGATATAATTTCAGTATTTATTACATTAAAAATTTTTTCCAGCTGATATTTTAATATGTCTAGAGTTTTGTTTTCTTTATATTCTTGTAATTTTTCGCCTATACATAAAATTGGTGAAATTTTATGATTTATTAATTGCATAAATTTTTTTGCAATCTCAGCATCTATTTCTTTATTAAATTCTCTTCTTTCGCTATGACCTATAATGCAATATTTGCATTCTGTAAAACTTAAGCTTTCGGCTGAAATTTGCCCAGTATAAGGACCTTTTGAGTGAGGAGAACAGTCTTGAGCACCTATGTTTATTTTTGTTTCTTTAAATATCTTATTTAAATCATACAAACTTAAAAAAGATGGACATAGAATAATTGTAGTATTTGAATCTTCACTTAGTTTAATTAAATCATCATAATTATGTGTTGCAAAATTGAATTCTTGATTTATATTGAAATTCATTTTCCAGTTTGCAACAAAAAGATATTGCTTTCTCATTTTTTTTACTTTCTACTTTTTTGGGGCTATTATTAATTTTATTAATAATAGCGTAAGGTTATTTTTTTTCTAGGTTAACATGTAAAAATATTGACGAAAAATTAATTTAAAGTAAGCTCAATGCTTGTAATTTACGATATAACTATTATCCGACGAAGTTTAAAAAACAAAGTTGGAAAAAATTAAGAGATGGTGTGGTTTTAATGAGTCGGTTAAATTATTTTTTTGAGAAAAAATTTATTTACAGAAATATATTAGTAGTAATTTTTTTTCTATTTTGTTATTCAAACGTTTATGCTACCCGTAATACTAGTAGATATTTTCCATTTTTAGAGCGTACTGAAAGCTATATTTTAAAAGGTCGATCTCACATTGCTCCTGCATTATTTTTTACAAGAGCCTCAGGTGCGTATAAACGTGGTGGAGGGGATACAGGTATTCCTGAATTGTATGGATCTTATGATTTAAAAGATATAATATGTAGTTTACAGGCAGTTCAAGGATCTTCTTTTGTAAATCCAATAGAGCAAGAAAGAGGGCCAAATGATATTTGGTTGAATAAATCTATAGTTTATAAAGTTGGTGGTAAATTAAAAAGTGTCGGTTTAACTTTGCCATATGAACAAATATTAAAATATGGTTTTTCTGCAGGACTTTTTTTACCTGTGATGCATGTAAATGGTAGTTGCCATTTTAATTTTTCATCTAAAGATTCTGATTCTGTTTTTAATAATTTAAGAATTGGTGAATATAATCAACTTGATAGAATTAGAAGAAGTGTAAACGAAGATTTGGATTTAAATGGTGGAAATTGGTCAAAAACTGGTATTGGTGATTTGGATTTACATCTAAAATTTGATCATAATTGGAAATACGTATTATTAATGCGTAGAATAGATTTGGCTATTCAAGCCGGAGTAATTTGTCCTACTGGTACAAAATCTGATAACAAATATGCATCTTCAGTTTCTTTTATGGGAGACGGGCATTGGGGAATGTATCTTGATGCTATTACTGAGTTAGAATTAAAAAGAGGTTGGAAAGCCGGTTTTTTAGCAGGATTTGCTTATCAATTTGGAAATACTCGTAAATTAAGAATTCCTGTATATCAAGAAAATGCATTGTTCAGTGCTCTTATTAGAGATGTTAAAACAAAACCTGGTATAACTTTTAAACTTTCACCCTATGCGCAAATAGATAATTTTGCCCAAGGATTTAATTTTCAATTTAGATATACTTTTTTAAAACATAATGCAGACAAATATTATGATAATAATTCAGATTCAACAGTTCAAAGTTATTTACAAAGACAGCCTGGAACTTACGGTAGTTATAATTTAACTGAAGAAAATATTTCTGAAAATAAAGCATACAAATCCGGATTAACTAGATGGAGTGAGCATTATTTGAGTTTTGAGTTATCATATGATTCTTTACAGGGTGGAAACAACTGGTTTATGGATCCTGTAGTTTTTGCTCTTTTAGATTATCAAGTTAATGGAAATAGTGTTTGTAAAACCCATCAATTTTCACTAGGTGTTGAACTACATTTTTAATTAGGAGTCTCGATGAAATTTTGGCCAGCTACTAAATTATTTCATTTTTTTTCTAATGATTTGGCAATTGATCTTGGAACTGCTAATACCGTTATTTACGTTCGCAATAAAGGCGTTATGCTTAATCAGCCGACTGTCGTTGCAATTAAAAATTCTACAAATGAAGTGTTGGCTGCTGGAGATAGGGCAAAAAAGATGTTAGGTAAAACGCCAGAAAGTATTATTGCATGCAGGCCAATGAGAGATGGTGTTATTGCTAATTTTCAATTAACCGAAAGTATGTTGCGTTATTTTATAAGAGATGTTCATGATAACCGTAAAACTCTTGTCAGACCGAGAATGATTATTGGTGTGCCATCAGGAATAACGCAAGTTGAAAAAAGAGCAATTGAAGATTCTGCAAAACAAGCAGGGTCAAGAGAAGTTTATACTATTATGGAGCCAATGGCTGCAGCCATTGGTGCAGGGTTATCGGTTGAAGAACCTACTGGGAATATGATAGTTGATATTGGCGGTGGCACAACAGAAGTTGCAATAATATCTTTAAAAGATGTTGTTTATTGTAAATCTGTTCGTGTCGGTGGTGATGAGATGGATGCTGCCATTGTTCAATATGTAAAAAGAAAATATAATCTGTTGATTGGTGAAAGAACTGCAGAATTAATAAAAATTAATATTGGTACCGCCATGTTGACTGAAGAATCTGTAAAACAAGAAGTTAAAGGTAGAGATTTGATAACAGGTGTACCTAAAACAATAACTCTTTCTGATGCTGAAGTTTTTGAGGCATTAACTGAGCCTATTTCTGTTATTATAGATGCAGTACATTCTGCTCTTGAAAATGCTCCACCTGAATTATCATCTGATCTTGTAGATAGAGGCATAATGATGTCTGGTGGTGGTGCATTATTAAAAAATCTTGATATATTAATTTCTAAAGAAACAGGTTTACCTGTCAAAGTTGCGCAAGATCCACTTTTGTGCGTAGTCTTAGGCGCAGGTAAGGTTTTGGATGAACTTGATTTCTTTAGGGATGCACTTTCAAAATAGCATTGTTCATGCTTATATTTAATTATAAAAATAAAAAGCTTTTTGCTTTTTTTTCTTTATTTTTTATTTTTAATATTTTTGCTAAAAATTCTAAAAAAGAGCCTGAGGTTTTAAAATCTCAGGCTTGTGATCAAGCTAAAAAACAAGAAAATAAAATTAATTTATCTTTAGACAAAAAAAATAACATAAGTACTAGTTTTAAATACGCAATTTTTAATGTAAGTGGCGTTATTTGGGAAAAGCGTACTTACGATTTATTAAGTGCTTATCAGAAAAAGAAGGGTGCTTCTTTTAGTCACTATTGGAAGCTTGTAAAATTTGGAACAAATTATTTGTTTGGTGATTTTGATCCTAAAAAAGCCTTTGAATCTTTTCTTGATTGTTATAAAGGTTCTACGTTGCAAGAATTACAAACAGGATGCAAAGAACTTTGGCGCGACGAGTGCAAAAATTGTCTTTATAAACAGGGCAAAGAATTTTTTGATAAACATAAAAAAGAGGGTACAAAAACTATTATTGCTGAAGTTGGCATGAAAGAACTTTACGCAGATTTATTAGAGAGTTATAAATTTGATTATGCTTTTTTTTCTGAGTTAGAAATTAAAGATAATAAAGTTTCTGGCAAATTAATTGATGAACCATGTGTTGGAAATGTTAAATTTGAAAAAATTAAAAATTTAATAGAAAAAGATCTTAAAGGCTCATTAAAAGACGCAGTCTTTTATGCCAGCAGCCATCTTGATATCCCATTATTGGAAGAAGTTGGCAAACCTGTTGTTGTTAATCCAACGTCTAAATTAGAATCCCATGCTAAAAAAAAGAAATGGGAAATTTTAAAATTCAAAGATTTTGTTAAAGATCTTGATTGTAAATAAATTTTAAATATTAAATATTCTTGTTTTTTGTTTATATATTTAATTAAAATCAAATTAGTTTTGTATTCATAAAATATTTTTTTTTAAAAGGGGAGTTTATGGGAGAGCTTAAAATTTATCCAAAAATCTCGGTTTTATTAATTCATGTTTTATTTGAGATGTTTTTTATAATTGGTGTAATAGTATTTTTTTCTTTTTTTATAAAAAAGACATCATTTGTTGGTCTTATAATTATAATATTTTTTGCATTACTGCTTATTAGTAATATTCCCTATAAAGATTTGTATAGACTATTTAAATATTTAATTAATAAAAAACCTGAAGTTATAATAGATTCATGTGGCATTAATTATGTTTTAAATAATAAATTTTTTGATTGGCAAGAAATTAATAAAATAGATATTAAAGAACGTTTTTATTGGAGATTTTTACGAGCTTCATTTAGTCATATTAATAAATATTATTGTTTAGAAATTTATTTAAAAAATAAAAAAGAACCATTTGTTGTTGACTTAAAACTTACGGATCAGAAATTTGATGATGTAATAAAAACCATAAAAAATTATAAAGAAGTTGATTTTGGTTTTTAAAAGTTAAGCACTTAGTGCGTAATAGGTGTGTTTATAGTTAATTCATAGAGATATTTTATATAAAAAGGGAGAATTATGGGAGAGCTTAAAATTTATCCAAAAGTTTCAAAATTGTTGGCCTATTCGTTGGGGGCAATTTTTTTAATAGGCTCGTATTCTGGTACTTATCTAATAATGAATAAAGAAAAATTCCAAGGCATTTATAATTCAATACACATTTTAAAAGATTTAAAAAAATATGAATCTTTCTCTGCTGAAGAAAAAGAACAATTTGAAAAAAGGGTAAAAAAACAAGAAGAAGAATTAAAAAAAATAGAAAAAGAGAAGTTTTATGTTGGCAGTGATAAAAAAATTGATCATGTTCCATTATCTCCTATAAAAAAATTTTTACAACTATTTGTTTTATTTTTCTTTTCATTTATTCCGGTTTTATTAATATATATTTCTTTAAAAAATCTTAAGGCTATTTTTTGGAATTTTTATAGATTATTTAAGTATATATTTAATAAAAAGCCAGAATTAAAGATAGATTCAGTTGGTATTTCTAATGTATTTGAAAATAAACAATTTATTTGGGAAGAAATTAATAAAATAGAAGTTAAAGAAGGCTTTAATTGGCTATTCTTTTTGATGCCGTTGTTATATAGAAAAAAATATTATTATTTAAACATTTATTTAAAAGATCAAAATAAGCCATTCTTTATTTATTTACAAAATATAGATCAGA
>JAIPGX010000015.1 GCA_021735465.1 Candidatus Babeliales bacterium
GAAAAAACGCAAAAAAACTTAAAAGAACTAAAAATTAATGGTTGTTTTTTTATAAATAGAGAAAGTTTTGCCAATTTTATTGCCAGATGTAAATCTCTAGAAAATCTAAACGTAGATACCGCGCAATTAAACTATATTGTAATTGATTCGATTGGTAAAAACTTAAAAAAACTGCGTATATTTTCAATCTATCCACTAACAGCCTACGATTACCATTCAAATCCTTCTGTAGTCAGGTTATCTGCTAATACCATAACTACTGAACAAATAGCATTTTTAAAAAATAAAAATAGAAAACTTACTATTAAAATTGGAGAACAAATTTATTAAATAAAAAAAGGGGAGAAATTATGAAAAAAATTATAATAAATAGCTTCATAAGCTTATCGCTTTTATTTTGCAGCATAAATGCCAAACCAAGGGCGTTAACACCACCATCTACACCGACAGAGTTAAGTGCTTCACAATTGTTATTAATAGAACCTTTTATTCCCGAAGATCAAAATTCACTCAAACAAACTACAACTTCTGAATTCTTAGCTGGATATATGAATAGTAAAAAACCATCTCTTTATATTGATTTATCTCTTTTTCCCGATTTAACAGATGATGATTTAATTAATATTGCACGAGCAAATACTCTTTTAGAATATCTAAATATCTCTGGATCCCAAATAACAGATACAGGCCTTATTGGATTAAGTCAATATTGCCAATCCTTAAAAAGCCTTGACCTGTCTAACTGTACTCTAATAACGGATAGAGGTTTAACTGCTCTTTTATCTGTTAGTCACAACTTAGAAAATTTAAATCTCGAAAATTGTACTAATGTCACAGAACAATCTTTAAATAGCATTTCACAATTAGTAATAAAAAAACTTAAAACCCTAAATATAATTGGCTGCAATGTTACAAATGATTTTTTAGTTGATTTTTTAAAAAATTGCAAAAATATTGAGAGACTAAGTATTGGTGGTATGAGTTTAAATGATTCAGTAATTCGTACTATAGCAGATTATTGTAAAAAACTTATCGAATTAAATATAAAACAGCTCACTGATTTTTATAATTATGTTTCAGTACAACCTACCAACCCCCCACAATTTATTTCTACTGAAGCATTAAATTATTTATTATCAAATATAAATCGTACGTCTATAATTAATTCTGGTTCCAAATTACAAAAACTTTGCATTTCTAATTGTAGAAATTTGGATGATAGCTGCATCGAAGTTATATCAGAAAGATGTAAAAATTCTTTAAAATTTTTAGATTTAAGTTTTTCTGATCTTTTGACCAATTTGTCATTACAATATTTGGGTAAACTTAAAAAATTAGAATTTTTAATCTTAGAAGGCTGTCCTAATATTAATAATATTTTAGCGATTGTTGGTGCTGGTTATCCAAAACTTAGGTATTTAGATGTAACTGATTGTTACTCAATACTTGCTACTGATATTCAAAATTTAAAAAATTCTTTATCTAAAATTACTATAAAAAAAGGATCTCAAAAATATTAAAAATAAAAGGGGTTGAAGATTTGTAACTTTGGCCCCTGCAATCCCTTTTTTAGGCTTTTTTTTGATTTTCTATACTATTTATAATTATATAGTTTAATAAAAAAGATTTTGTTGGTTATTTTTTAGAATTTTTAAATAAATAAAATTAAAAACGTTTATTGGTTAATTTTTTTTAAACTTTTAAATAATCGTTTGTTGGTTTTGAATTTTTTATTTCATACTTAATTTTTTATAAGTTAGCAGCGCCCGAAGCCTTATAATATGGCGTAGGGTTGGCTGCTAGTTTTGTTTATACGCGCACATATATACGTAACTGCTCTATTACTTTTATACTTTTGCTTTTATATTTTTCTTACTCACTTTCACTATTAATTCACTTATACACACATATATATTCACATATATTCACAAAATTTATATTTATATAATTACATAAATATAAATTACTTAAATAATATACACACAATTTCGTATACATAAATACATGTGTGTATATATACAAGTATACAAATACACATATACTTCTTTACTCTTTTTCTTACTCTTTTTCTCTCTTCCTTTTTTTCTTTCTTACGTAGTCCAAGCCTCCCAGCCCCATTTAGCTCTTTCTTTAAAACCCTATCTAGCTTGCTTTTTCCCTATCTCTTAAAACACTTTCTTTTCTCTTTCTCTCTTTCTCTTTTCTTTCATTTTATACTTTCCATTCTTTGCTTCGAAGCCTCGTAGTAAACGGCTGGATGGCGACGGAACGGAGTAAGGATACGCATTTTTTCATATTTTGCTTTATAAATTGCCTTATAAAACAACGCTTTCGTTGAGCTAAACTTATTATTTGTATTTTGCTTAGGTAACAATTTTAAATTAAAAAATTTTGACATAATATTTTATTACACGACCCAATTTATTTAATTTAATTAAAATTCAATCAAAAACTTGAGTCACTATGACTAAGATTTTCTAAATTTTTACTTGACGCACTTACATTAACAGACTAAAATTATTTACATAATAAAATTATACTAAAAATTATAAATAATTAGTTAAATAAAGGTAAAACTCCTATTGGCTGCGCCGCTAGGTGCTGCCAAAAAGTGAATTAGAACCTAGCGTGTGCTAGGTTATTAATTTTAAACTTTCAACACTATAATTTATGGAGAAATTTATGGCAAAAAAAATCATAGGTATAGATCTAGGTACTACAAATTCAGTAGTTTCCTGTATGGAAGGTGGTTCGGCAAAAGTAATCCCTAATCAAGAAGGACATAACACAACCCCCTCCATAGTAGCATTTACAAAAGATGGCCAACGCCTAGTAGGAGCCGTTGCAAAAAGGCAAGCCGTCACAAATCCAGAAAATACAATTTCCTCTGCCAAAAGATTCATTGGAAGAAAATTCGATTCTTTAAAAAAAGAAGAACATGATCATATTCCATATAAAATCATGTCAGGCAAAGGTGGAGATATTGTTTTCAGCATTCAAAGCAAAGAATATACACCTCAAGAAATTTCTGCTGCTATTTTGCAAAAATTAAAAAAAGCCGCAGAAGATTTTTTAGGCGAGACAGTAACTGATGCAGTAATTACTGTACCCGCATATTTCAATGATGCGCAAAGACAAGCAACAAAGGATGCTGGAAAAATTGCCGGCTTAGATGTAAAAAGAATTATAAATGAGCCAACAGCTGCTGCTCTAGCCTATGGTCTTGATAAAAAGCATAATGAAACAATTGCAGTATTTGACTTTGGTGGTGGAACTTTTGATATCTCTATACTCGAAGTAGGTGATGGTGTTGTTGAAGTAAAATCTACCAATGGCGATACTCTACTTGGTGGTGATAATGTCGATGAAATAATAATTAGATATCTAGTTGATGAATTCAAAAAAGAAAATGGCATAGATCTTAAAAATGATAAAATGGCTTTGCAACGATTAAAAGAAGCCGCCGAAAAAGCTAAAATAGAGCTTTCTTCTACAACTGAGACAGAAATTAATTTACCATATATTACCGCAGATGCCACAGGTCCTAAACATTTGGTAACAAAACTTTCAAGAGCAAAATTTGAAAGTCTTTGCCAAGATATCTTTCAAAGACTCTTTGAACCATGCAAAATTGCTCTCAAAGATGCCAAATTAGAAAAAAATCAGATCGATGAAATAATTTTGGTTGGTGGTTCAACAAGAATCCCAAAAGTACAAGAATTAGTAAAAAATTTCTTTGGAAAAGAACCAAATAAGAGCGTAAATCCAGATGAAGTTGTTGCCGTTGGTGCCGCAATTCAAGGTGGTGTTTTAGCCGGTGATGTAACTGATGTTTTATTATTAGATGTTACCCCGCTTTCTCTTGGAATTGAAACGCTTGGTGGTGTTGCAACAAAGCTGATTGAACGAAACACTACTATTCCTGCAAAAAAATCACAAGTTTTTTCTACAGCTGAAGACAATCAAACTGCTGTAGATATTCATGTTGTTCAAGGTGAAAGAGAATTTGCAAAAGACAACAAAACTCTTGGCAGGTTCAGACTTGATGGAATCCCACCTGCACCGCGTGGTGTGCCACAAATAGAAGTTATTTTTGATATTGATGCCAATGGCATTGTACATGTAACAGCAAAAGACAAAGGCACAGGAAAAGAACAGCATATCACAATTACAGATTCTTCAGGGCTCTCAAAACAAGATATTGAAAACTTAGTCAAAGATGCACAAAAACATGAAGAAGACGACAAGAAATTAAAAGAAGTTGTAGAAAAACGAAATAATTTAGACAATATGATTTTAAGTCTTGAAAAATCTATTAAAGAAAATAAAGACAAATTACCTATTGCTGAAGTTAACAATGTAGAAAAGGCAATTGAACAAGCAAAAGAAGTTCTTAAAGATGAAATTAAAGCTAAAGATCCTCAAGAAATTCAAAAAGCTACAGATGAATTAATGCAAGCTTCTCATAAAATTGCAGAAATAATTTATAAAGAACAACAAAACAAGCAGCCTGAAGCTGGCAATAATTCAACAAACCAAACTTCTGAGCAAAGTAATGATCAACAAAGTGACAATTCAGAAGACGAAGATAAAAAAGATACAGGACCAATAGACGTAGATTCTGAATAACTACACAAACTCAAAAAAGCACAGGGGCTTACAAAAAATTGTAAGCCCCTGTGCTTTTTTATTTTAAATTTATTTTCAATAAATTAATCTACATATTTTAGTGAAAATAAATTATTAACTACACAATATAATTTATACAATTGCCCTAAATCAGTACCTTCAAATTGATGCTCTAGGTGTTCATTATAATCACTTATTAAAAATCTAAGCTGTTGCGAAATATATTTAATTGCCTTGGTTTCGTTATCCGTATCTCTATGTTTTTTTATAAATTTAAGCATATTTTGTATTTTTATAATAGCCAATCTTTCTATTTCACTTCTAAATTTCTTAGTTTTAGTTTTTATCTCATTAAAATCTTTATCCAAAAAAATTATTAAATTTTCAGTTAACTCTCCCCCGCAAGCATAACAAGAATTTTGAAACATTAACCTATAATTAATATAAGTTTCAGAAATTATATTGCAAAGCTTAAAAAGCATATTTAATTTATTTTGCCAATTTTCTATCCTGTTTACTTCTGAATATAAATGTTCTGCCTTTTTTACACTATTCAAAACTTGCATAGCATAACTGGCAAAAACATACTCGCCTGGATTTTCATTTTGCTTTATATTTTTTACAATCTTATGATCTCTTTGTTCCATACAATTTAAACCAAAAAAACCTAAAAACCATGCAAAAAACGCTAAATTTTTAAATATTTTTTTAAACATAAAATTTTTCTCCTAAAAAATCTAAAATTATTTATTTTAACAACTAAAATATGATACAATATTATTTACAATGTGTAAATAATAGCAAGAAATTATCTAAAAACAAGAAAAAAATTTAGTTATTTGGTACAAAATATATAATTTTATTGACTTTTAAAATAAAAATAAGTCACACTAATTTTATATTTGTACTTTAAAAAAAGGAGATTACCTAATGTTATGCGAAAAGAAACTAAGTATCATTTTAATTGGACCAGCAGTTATTTGTATTTTAATTTTTACCTTTTTTTATACAAATAATTCAAAAAATATAAAAAATAAATTAAGAACAAGCCAAGTTACACAAAAATGTTTTAATAAACTAAATAAAATTAAAAAGGGAGAGAATCATGAGTTTCAAAAAAGAAATTAACTCTATGTTCTGTGGGTGCAAAAAAAATAATAATAACGAATCTAATAATGATAACAAATGTTCACGCTGCAATAGCAAACCTTGTAAATGTGATGAAAAAGAAAAAAATAATCACAAAGATAATTGCAAATGCAAAACTTGCAAGTGTTGATAATTTTATAATTAATGCGCGGGGCACCAGTTTTATAAAATAAAACTTCGCCCTGCGCTAATTCATGATGGCCGGCAATTCCGGCATGCATATTACTAATTCTTTTAGTGCCCCGCGCTTAAACTAAATGTCTAATAAAAGCGTCCTGTTTTGGTTCACGCCCTAAAAAATTTTTCAACAAAACATTAGGATCGCAGCTGCCGCCTTTAGATAAAACTTCTTTAATTAATTTTTGCCCCATTTCTGGATTCAAAAGCCCTTCTTTTTTTATTTGATCAAAAAGATCTAATGAAAAAACTTTTGACCACATATAGCTATAATATTTGGCACCATATCCCGTTAAATGCCCAAAACTTGCTTGAAAATGCGTATCCGGGTCAGGTTTAGTGTGTGTTAAGTATTGTAAATAAAGATCTTCTTTTATTTTATCAGTATCTTTATTCTGCCCTTCTTTATAATAATTTAAAGATATTAAAGACAACCAACATTGCCTTGTTACAAAATTACCAAAATCAAACACTTTTAATTTAAGCATTCTATCTATTAAATCATCGGATAAACTCTGGCCAGTTTGATAATGACAACTAACCATCTTTAAAATATCTTTATCCCACAACCATTCTTCAAACATTTGCGATGGCATTTCTATAAAATCCCTTTTAACATTTGTACCAGCTAAAGAATCAAATTCTGTACGTCCTAACAAATGGTGCATTGCATGTCCAAATTCATGAAAAAATGTTTCTACATCATTATGTTTTAATAATGCAGGCTTATCTTTTGTTATCTTTGGAAAATTTACAATAATTGCAATGATTGCAGGTTTTTCTATAAGCTGACCATTTTTAGCTTCATACTCAATTCCTGGAGCAATAGGACACATACATGCATGAGAATATTTATTTTCTCGTGGATAAAGATCCAAAAATAGAACGCCTAATAATTTAGAATTATTATCATAAATTTCGATAATTTTTACATCTTTATGCCAAAGATTATTATCAAGATTATTATCTGAAATTATTTTAAAATTTAAGTTTAAAAATTTTTGGTAAATCTCAAATATTTTATTCAAAGTATTATCTACAGGAAAATATTCAGCTACTTTATTTTCATCAATATCAAAATTTTTCTTTTTATAACAATTTTTTATATAATAAAAATCCCAAATATAAAATTTATTATCTGAATCCAAATTTATATTTTCAGGCAAATTTTTTGTAAAATTTATAAATTCTTGTTCATATTTATTTTTAGCATTTTGTGCCAAATTTTTTAAAAAATTATCTGCTGTTTCTGTTTTTTGCACCATTTCAGCATCAAGATCTAAATCTGCATAACAACTAAATCCAAGTTCTTTAGATAAACAATCTCTTTTATTGATTATATCGCCTAACAAATTAATATTTTGTGGATACGCCCTATTTGCAAAAGCAAAATACAATTTTTTGCGAGTATCTTGAATATCACAATTTTCCATAACCTCAAAATATGTTGGATAATCGCAACCCAAAATATAATCACCATTTTCATCTTTTTTTAAATTATCAATAAAGTGATCACTCAAACCCGCAAGCTCTTCTTTTTTTACTATTATTTTACTTTTATCAAGATTTATATTTTGACTAAATTCAAGTTCTGATTTTGCTATTTGTTTTCTTAAATCTTTTACTTGCAAAAATTTTTCTTCAGGCAAATCAAAACCATTTCTTGCAAAACTTTTCATAGATTCTTGAATAAAATATTCTTCTTCCTGATTTAATTTTTCTTTATGTTTATTATTTTGGATATAATTTTTAAATGCCTCATAAATCTCTTTATTACAAAACGCATCAACTGCAAATTCTTGCAATCTTAATAAAGCCTGGTGACAGGTTTTGATCATATTTTCATCCGGACTTACCATTTCTAATACATGTATTGGTCCAGATAAAATACTAAATTTTGCCTCTATATCATCCAAAGTTTTTATTGTATTTTCAAAATTTCTATCTTCAGGTGCAATTTTTAAAAAGTTTTCCAAATCTTTTTTTGCTATTTCAATTGCATAATTAGTTCTAAATTCTACATCTTGAATATTTTGTGGAAAAACATTTATAAAATCAGCTAAATTATCAAACTTACCAGCCGCTAATTTTTCTAAATTATTTATATTCATATCTCTTTCACTTTTTACAAAATTGCATCCTACAAATATTATTAAAACAAAAACTAAAATTATTTTCTTCATAATGCTCTGCTATATTCTCTAATTATTATTTTGTTCTTCTCTTATTATATTTTGAATTATATTTAATACTCTATTTTTATTATCACGATATGATAATTCAGTACTCAAATAACGACCTAAAACAATTTGATTTCTAAAACTAAAGCTTCTATCTAAATTTAAAATATAAGCCATATTACAATCTAAATTTACTAAATTGCGACCTATTGTAGCATTTACACCCATTTTAAGATACAAAACACTTACTAAAGCAAATCCCCTAAAAATAGCAGTATTTCGTTGTTCTAATAATATTTGTGCAAAATTACTCAAATTTAAATTTGTAAATTGCGCCAAATTTATTTTAACAAAATAAACTTCATATCCAGTATTTGGGTGTACTACTTTTTTATTATCATCAAGTTGCTCGCGGGTTAATTTTTCGAAAATAAAATTAGACATATCATTATTAAAACAACGTATTGCAGTATCCTTTAAATCACGATCATTACGTCTAAATTCATCTACAAAAACACCCCAATATTCATCATTACCCTTAATAGTTGCTGTACAATTAAATAAAAAATAAATTTCACCATCTTGCATAACGGCATACGGTAAAATTCCTGCACCTTTTGTATTTATAGGCCTTAGTTTCCAGCAGCGTTGCATAGAAAAAATATTTTGTGTAAAAATATTTAAGCCGAAAAAAAACATACAAAATAAAATTAATTTATTTTTAAAATTCATAATATTCCCAATCTATTATAACATGCACCCCGTTCGTGGTGAGCCTGGGTCGAACCATTCGAACGGTTAATGCAAAAACTAACCCAATACTTTTTCACATCTTGAACAAAGACCATTACTACTATCAGCCTTACTCCATTGCCAGCATCTAGGACATTTTACACCATCGGCATGTTCAACGCCAACAAAAATCCAATTAAAATTTGTTTTTTCTAAACCTTTATCAGAATCAACAAATTCAAATTGAGAAACTATAAATAAATCTTTAAAGAATCTATTCGCATCCTGACTTTTTGTTTCTAATTCTGTTATAAGTTTCTTTATTTCTTTTGCTTGTTCACTTGAATTATCTAAATAAACTTTTACTTTTGCTTCTAAAGAATGTTTTACAAGCCCTGCTACACGCTTTTCTTCAATAACTTTTAAAACGGCATCACGCATATCTGATAAAGTTTGCCAAGTTTTATGTAAAATATTTTTTTCTAAAACTTTTTTAAGATTAATTAAATTGTGTTCAAAGTTTACGAAATCTTGCAAGTGCACAGATTCTTTTTTATCTTTTTGATAAAAATCAGAAATTTCTTCTGCTAAAAAAGATAACACAGGCGCCATCAACCTTGTTATAGAATCTAATATATTATACATAACTGTTTGCGCACTACGTCTCAAGTTGCTATCAGCTTTTTCTATATATAATCTATCTTTGATAATATCTAAATAAAGTGCACTCAAATCATTAGCACAATAATTATTTAAAGCCTGTACCACAGCTGCAAAATTATATTCTTGATAATAATTTAAAACTTTTTGATTAAGTTCACATAAATTAGCAAAAGCAATCTGATCAATTTTTAATAAATTATCAAAATCAACTGAATTCTTATCTTTATCAAAATCATAAATATTAGATATCATAAACCTACAAGTATTACGAATTTTGCGATATATTTCAGATGTATTTTTTAAAATATTTTCTGAGATAGCAATATCGTTTTGATAATCAGAGCTTGCAACCCAGAGACGCAAAATATCACGACTGAATTTTGAAACAAGCTTTTCTGGAGCTATAACATTGCCCAAAGATTTGGACATTTTATGTCCCTTTTCATCGACAGTAAAGCCATGGGTCAAAAACGCATCAGTCGGCGCTTTTTTATTCAAAATCATTGATGTTAATAAAGAACTCTGGAACCAACCTCTATGTTGATCTGAACCTTCAAGATATAAATCTGCAGGAAATTTTAAATTTTCTAAATCTTTTTGCAAAACAGCAAAATGCGAAACTCCAGAATCAAACCAGACATCCAAAATATCAGTTTCTTTTCTGAACTCTTTAAGATCTTTGTTTTTACAAGATGGACATGAAAAATTTTTAGGCAAAATTTCCAATTCTTGCATTTTATAAATAGATAAATTATCCCAAAATTCTATGCCTTCAGTTTTTACATGTTCAGCAATTTTTTTTATAAAATCTGAATCAATAAATGCATGTCCACATTTGCATAATAATGCAACAATAGGCACACCCCACATTTTTTGTCGAGAGATACACCATTCGGTTCGATTCCCAATAAATGCTCTTAATCTATCTTTTCCCCAATCGGGTATAAATTTTAATTTTTCGATTTCTTTTAAACTAGATTCAACTAAATTATTTTTACTCAAATCACAAAACCATTGTTCTGTAGCTCTGAACATCAAACCGTTGCGACAACGCCAACAGTGAGGATAAGAGTGTGTAATAGAAGTTTTATGCAAAAGCCTATTGAGTTCTGTTAGTTTTTTTAAAACCCAAATTTGACCATCCGCAATAGGCATATTTTCAAGTTCCTCAGGTTGTATGCCTTTTGTATAAAGCCCTTCTACAGACAAAGGCGAAAAAATTTCTAAATTATTTTTTATACCCAAAATATAATCTTCTGGACCACATCCTGGAGCTGAATGCAGGCAAGCTGTACCCTCATCAAGTAAAACAGTATTGTCTAACAAAACAGGTATTTCTAAATTCTCTACAAATGGGTGATTTATTTTTGTGCCTTCAAATTCTTGTGAATCGAATTCGGCTAAAATATTTTTTTCGATACCCAAAATTTTGCAAATTTTATCTGCAAGATCCGCAGCTACAATAAAGGAGCTGTTATCGTATCCTAACAAAACATACTTGGCTTTAGGATTCAAAACAACTGCTCGATTAAGCGGCAAAGTCCAAGGCGTTGTTGTCCAAACCAAAAAATTCACATCTAAATCTGTATTATGTTCTAAAACTTTTGCAAATTTTTGTTTTGCCAATTCTTGTGGCACCGGAAACAAAACATATATAGATGGATCTTTTCTATCTTTGTGTTCAATTTCTGCGGCAGCTAAAACCGTTTTACAATGGTGGCACCAAGGCACGGTTTTACCCTTACGTTCGATATAACCATTTTCTACAAATTCAGCAAACGCATTTAAAATTGAACTTTCATAAACAGGATTCATCGTAGAATAAAAATTTTGCCAATTCATAAATACGCCTAAATTTTTGAATTCTTCTTTTTGTATATCTATCCATTTGGTGGCATATTCTCGACAATATTTTTTAAATTCGCTTCGATTAATATCTATTCTTCCTGAATCTTTTAATTCTTTATTAACTGCAAATTCTATAGGTAGGCCATGGCAATCCCATCCTGGCTTTACTGGAACATGCATTCCTGACATGCGTCTGAATTTTGTAACAATATCTTTTAAAATTTTATTTAAAACATGCCCCATATGAATATGTCCATTTGCATATGGTGGACCATCATGTAAAACAAATTTTTGTTTACCTTTATTTTTGTCCCAAGTTTTATTAACAATATCTTCTTTTTTCCAATAATCTAAAATTTCAGGTTCTTTTTGTTGCGCATTGGCTCTTATACCAAATTCGGTTTGTTTTAGATTCAAAGTATCTTGATACGGGTTTTTAAGATTCTTTTGTTCACTCATTTAAATCTCCAAAATACAAAATTAATAATAATTTTTAAAAATAATTAAATTAAGAAAAATAATTTAGAAGTATATTATCCCCCACTGGGGATAAAAAAGTATAATTTTATAAACATAAAGTTAATATAACAAATAACCCTAGCACACGTCCAGCCGTCGCTCTTATAGCTATGGCGGACAGGCTAGGGTCTAATACACTCTTTACTGCACGAAGCGCGCAGTAAATTTGACTTTTATTTAAATAATATCAATTATGAAAAATAAATATAATTTATACGCTTCCTATTGGCTGCGCCAAATTTTAAATTTTCTTTAAATTACCCCCAAAGCGAAGAAATTGGACAAGCAGTTAATTTTTCACCAAATGGCAAAAAAGTATCCCCTGTATAAAGAACAATTCCTTGGATAAATTTGTCACCAACATAATTTTGAAATTTCTTTAAATTCTTAAAGTCATTATTGGTTATTGTTTGGCCGCTTTTAATTTCCATTGCAACCAAATCGCCATTAGAACCTTCCAAAACTACATCAACTTCACATTGATTGTAATCTCTATAATAATGCATTTGAATATTTAAATTACTCCAAGAAATTTGTTTGAATAATTCTAAAATAACAAAATTCTCAATAATACTGCCGCTTAAATATTGGTCCGTATTTAATCTATCTAAATCTATATTTAATAAAAAAAATTGTAATGCAGTATCATTTAAATAAATTTTAGGAGATTTTACCATTCTTTTGCTTAAATTGCCGCTCCATGGTGGTAAAAAATTTATCAAAAAAAGTGTTTTTAATAAATCTAAATAACGATGTAATGTCACACCGGAAAGCTTAATTGATCTTGCCAATTCTTCTGTATTTAAAATGCCACCAACCCTGGAAGCAAGTAAAGTCAGTAAATTTGGCATCTGTGTTACATTTTCAATTTTAGATAAATCTAAAATATCTTTTTGCAAAACAAGTGAAATATAATCATTAAACCATTCAGATCGCTGTCTGTCTGTTAAGTTCAAAGAGGTTGGATATCCACCCTTTAAAGCACGATTTAAAATATTTTTTTTAGAACAATCTATTTTTTGCCCTATTACAAGTTCTTTTTTTTCAAAAAGATCATTTAAAAAATGCTCTTTTTTACCTTCAATTTCCCCTTGCGATAATGGCCAAAGAGTTAATAATCGCATTCTTCCGGCTAAAGAATCTCCCAATTTAGGAATCAATAATGGATCTGCGGAGCCTGTTAAAAAGTATCTCCCAGGGATTCGATTTTCATCAACATCACTTTTTATTGGCAAAAAAAGCTCCGGAACCCTTTGAATTTCATCTAAAATAATTGGTTTTTCTGATCTTGAAATAAAACTTATTGGATCATTTTTTGCTGCAACAAGGGTTGTAAGATTATCAAAAGTTAAATAGTTATAATTTTTTTCTGCACTTATAACTTTTGCTAATGTCGTTTTACCTGTCTGTCTTGCACCCCTTAAAAGAATTATTGGTGAATACTCAAGGGCATCTAAAATTTTTTTTTCTAAATATCTTTTAAACATATTTTTTAAATTTTTTTATTAATTAAATTTATTAATTTTAGTAATATTTAACATTAACTGTTAAATATTATAACATAGCATTTAATATTTTTTCAAAAATTAAGAATTTATTTAAATTTTTGCTTATTTTTTTACAATTCCTCTACAACCCAACCAGATTTTAGAACATTTTTTTCTTTAAGATCAAAATTCAAACCAATAAGAACAAGTTTTTTATCTTCAAGCCTAAACTTTTCGTAATATTTTTTATCTTGAATTTGTTCTAAAGCTTTATTAGCACTTTTGTTTATTTTAAACTCTATAACATAAACATGACTATTTGTTTTAACAACAGCGTCAATCCTGCCAATATTTGTTCTATCTTCCACGATTACATCCATGCCAATAAGTTTCATGGTCACATAAAAAATAGATTGATAATATTTTTCCATACGTAACCGTTTTTCTTCACTAATTTGCTTTTTTTTTCCAGCAGTTATTTGAATATCGTACGGTATGCTTGCAAAAAAAGTATGTATTGTTTTAAAAAACTTATCTAAATCGTTTGAAAATAAAGATCTTCTAAATTCTTTTATATAATTAGAATATTGAGCAACTTCAAGTTTTGTCATACTTTCTATAATATCTTTTGTAAAAGAGTCGCGAACTTCACGGTTAGGGAATTTTAATTTAAAATTAAAACTTTCAGAATCATATGATGTTATTGTTAGATAACCGGTTTGAAAAAGCAAATTTTCAAGCGGTACATGTCCTACTTCAAATTTCCCCATACTGCCTTGATTAATTTCAATTTTTTCTTCTAGCTTTAAAAGTGGATAATCTTGTTCTTTTATTAATTTTATTAAAAAAGTGGGTGTTCCTGATTGAAACCAATAATTATCTATATTTTGCATATCCAAAGCTAATAAAATAGAAAATGGGTTATATATTTTATAATTTTGTTCGTTTTGTTTATTTGCTGGCCTGTCCTCCGAAGCCACCTGCCTGTCCGCCATAGCTTTAGCGACGGTGGAGGCGAAGGGGGGCTTTTGAAAACAATAACCATCGTACCATTCTGTTAATTCTTGCATCATTTGTTCTTTTGTAAACTGCTTTTGTTCAGAAAATCTCGTTATATAATCTGAAAAAGTTTCTAAAATTTCTTTTTTTGTATACCCAAGCATTGTGGAGACTCTATCATCCAGAGATATGTCTTTGAGATTATTCATACTAGAAAAAATAGACGTTTTTGAAAATTTGCTTACACCTGTAATAAATATAAATCTTAAAAATTTTTGAACATCTTTAAAAGTATCATAAAAACTTTTTAGGACATCTCTATTTTTTTGTGCTTTTTCTGAATCAGTTATATGTTCAATTAATGGTTTATCATATTCATCTATAATAATCACAACTGGACCATGTTTTTTGAAAATTTCCTCAATAAGAGTATAAAATTTTGGGCCAATAGATGGTGCTTGCGAAATATCAATATCATATTTTTTTGCTACAACATTTAAAAACCAAATTATATTCTCTTCTAATTCTTCATCCGTTTTATATCCGAGCGTAGTAAAACTTAGATGTATAACAGGGTATTTTTTCCATTCATAATCACTATTATAAATCCAAAACCCTTTAAATAGTTCTTTATTTCCAGAAAAAATTTCTTCAAATGTCGAACATGTTAATGATTTACCAAATCTTCTTGGACGTGATAAAAAATAAACCTTCCCACCCTTTATTAAGTTATATAAATATTCTGTCTTATCTACATAAAGATAATCATCTTCAATTATTTCTCTAAACCCTTGTAAACCCACCGGCAATTTTTTTAATTCTTTTGACATTTTAAACTCCCAAAATCTTTAAATTTAATAATAGAAGTATACCATAAAAAAAATCCGTTTTTTAAAACATTTTTATTTTCATTTAAAATAAATTTTGCTATCATGATAAACATGAAAAATACGTATAATAAGATTAAATTAAGTGTTTTATTTTTAATAATTTCTGTTTGCAAGGTTTTTGCGACAGACAGTCAAAATAATCTTTGCAAAACCAAAGATTATAATATGACAATCTTTATTCATGGCACAATCTTGCCCGCATCGAGCACCAGATTTAAGGGTCACCACCAATATCAGCCAATAAATTCTTTAGGCTTAATAAAAATAGATGATATAGAAAAAGAAAATGAAAAAGAGCCTATATATTTAAAAACAACTAAAAAAATAATTAACAATTATAATTTAATAAAAAAAGATATAGAAAAAAATATAGAACAAGATAAAAAAGATAATTCTGAACAGGCGTTTTATACATTTGGTTGGGATGGTAACTTAAGTAAAAAAAGCAGATTAAATTGGTCTAAAAAATTATACGAGCAAATAGTTGATGAAATAGAAAAAATAAAAAAAGATTTTTCAGATAAAGAAAAAGAAATAGATATTAAAACAAATATAACTATTATAGCACATAGTCACGGCGGCAATGTAGCGTTAAATTTAGCTTTAGCAGAAAAAGAATTTTGCAAAAATATTCAAATAAAAAAATTAATTTTATTAGGCACTCCAGTGCAGTCAGAAACTAGAAATTTTATAAATTCCGATATTTTTGTAAAAATATATAACATATATTCATCTGCTGATTTAATGCAGGTTATAGATATGGTTTCAACCAAAGATTCTATATCCCATAGAAAATTTAAAATTGACAGTAAAAATAATTTTACTATTCCAGATAAATTAAAACAGATAGAAGTTATGATTGATAATAAAAAACCATCACATGGTGAATTATGGCTACTTGGAGAAAATAAATTAAACAAATTAATTAAAAACTTTGTTTACAGAGAATCTTTGAGTATTTATCCATTTCCAGTTGTAGTTTTTGTTCCTAAAATCATAGATTCAATAGAAAAAGATCTTGTTACAAAAAATTTACAAAATAATTATATTGTAAAATTAGACAAAACATATTTAGATCCAATAAAAATTTAATTTTTTTAAAGAATAAAAAAATTATAAATCTATAGAATCAATAGAATCAAGACGCTCTTTATAAATTCCAAATTTAAATTCACTAGAAAGCCAAGCATTAATAATTTCAATTGCTTGATTATTGTTAACAAAATCTGCAGGCAACACTAAAACATTTATATTATCATGCTCTTTTGCAGCTTTTGCCACTTCTTTGTCCCAACAAAGTCCTGCATAAATTTTTTTAAATCTATTGGCTGCAATAGCAATTCCAATTCCAGAACCACAAATAAGAATACCCTGTTCACTTTTCTTTTCTAAAATATTTTTACAAACTTTTTGAGCAAACATTGGGTAATTAACTCTTTGGTTGGCACCTAAATCTGTGCCAACATCCAACCACTCTATTTTTTTAAAATTTTCTATTATTTTAGATTTTAACTCAAACCCCCTGTGATCAGATCCAATAGAAATCTTCATCTTTTAAAACTTTCTCTTTTTTATTTTTGCTACCTTGATCAAGTAAAGACCAAGTTATATAACTTTCTTTTT
>JAIPGX010000016.1 GCA_021735465.1 Candidatus Babeliales bacterium
GCAGATCTTTATCTGGCGTTAAAACTAAAACCAACCCACCTCTACCAGTACCAGTAAGCTTAGCACCTAATGCTCCAAATTTTTTAGATAAATTTATAATTTTATCAAGCTGCGCACAAGAAATAGTAAGCTCTTTTAGTAAATCATGGTTTTCAAACATAATTTGACCAAGTAAGTTTAAATCAAAATCAGACAAAGCGTTTATAGCAATATTATAAATTTGATAATATTTTTTAAAAATATTATCAAATTTATTTTTATATTTTGTTTTTAAAATATTTATTTCAGATAAAACAACTTTAATATCTGTCTGCACGCCACTCTCAACTAAAACACAATTTATTTTATTTTTAATATTAATTTCTTGAATGATATTATTATTAAAATTATTATCACAAATTTTATGAAAAGAAAAAATTTTGCCCAAAAGTGCTGCTGTATTATCTATGCCACTTGGATTGCCATGAACTGCCAGTTCGCCAGCAAAAGCTGCTTGATTTAAAAAATTATTATCATAATTAAAATTATAAAAGTTATTAATAGCCATAGATATTGCAACTGCGCTAGCAGCGCTTGAACCTATCCCAGAAGAAAAAACCGGCAAATTTCCGGATAAAGTTATTTGTAAATATTCTTGAATTTTAAAAAAATCAAAAATATTTTTTATCATATTTTTGTAAGCAAAATTTTTAGATTCACTAAATTGCGATATTTTTGGGCGCAAATCAATTAATTCAAATAAATTTGTTGAATTATTAATTTTTTTTATTGTTGCTAAAGTGTAATAGTTTAAGCTTGCCGCAATTGCAGGCAAACCATAAACTACAAAATGCTCACCAAATAAAATAGTTTTACCAAAACCTTGGCCAGTTGCTATTTCAGACATATTAATTTTTTAAAAAAATTATAATTTTATTATTTCAGAAAAATCATATCCAGGATTTAAAAACATACACAAATAACCTCGATCAAATATTTTAATTTCTGGTAAACCAATTTTTCTTAATAAATCGTAAATTCTATCTAATGCATTAATTAAATCTTTTTCTGTTTTATGTTCATGTTCTTTAATTTCTATTTCAATAAAAGAGCCTAAACCTTCAACTGTATCTAAAACTATTTCAAAATCTTCATACATAAATATACTTCTAGTTTTTTCTATTTTAATTTTATCAGTATATCCTGCATGTTCTAAAATTTTAACTGTTTGCAGCCCATCATTAACTACTACTTCTAATTCATCAACAGAAATTGTTTTGCCACTACTATCTAAATGTCTCTTTTTGTAGCATAAATAATTTTTTTCATCTGTAATTCTAACACGTAAAAATTCTAAAATTTCTTTATAACCTTTTTCAGTTATAAAATAGTAGCTTAATTTAGGATTATTAAGATAAAAATCAGTTATTTTGATATTACCCTTAAACATGGCATTATCTTCTAACCAAGTTCCAAAGAAACTATTTTTATCCAACTCAAGCTGAAATTTGATTTCTATTTCTTTATTCACTTTTACCCCTTTTCATATATATTATCTAATATTTTTTTTAATATTTTTTAGAAAGCCAGTTATGAAAAACGAAATACTTTTAGAAAGTATATACAAAAATTGTAAAATAAAAGAACCTATTTTAATAGAACTTATAAATCATCCGGTAATGCAACGTTTAAAAAATATAAGCACGTTAAAAATTTGATCAAAGCTGGTCATAAAATTTTATTTAAAAATAACTAAGCCCAGCAATTTAAAAACTAAATTACTAGGCTTAATTATTTTATTAATAGTAGCTGTTTAATTCAAATTTACAATAGAGTATATTTAACTATCTCTTTGTGTTTGTGTTCTTTTACGACCAATAAGTTTTCCCAAAGCTCTTGAAAATATATTTGGTCTGTTTTTTCTTTCTTGTTCTGTTTTTTCTTTTTCTTGATACTGAGCCAAAAGCGCTCTTGCGTCTTCTAATTCTTTTTGTGCTTCTGCTTGATCTTCTCTTATCTTTCTTCTTTCCTCGTCTCTTCGTTGTTGTTCCAGATCTTGATGCTCAAAATATACCCTTCTTGGCGTACTATCTATTATTTGAACATTATTGGATATATTTAGATAAAAACAATCCATATCATTTATTCGTGATTCAATAATAGTAGAAAGTTTTTCAGTATCATTTAAAATTTCAGTTATTCCATCAAATAAAGCTTTAGCTTCTTGTGCAACAAAATATAATTTACCCGTAATATTTTCTAATTTAGAATTTTCTAAATGGTGTCGGCTCATCAAGCCCAACCCATCTACTTTCAATTCATTTAAATCTAATATAGAGGGATCCAATGGTTCCAAAACTCTATTTGCAACTTCACCAGATTCTTGAGTTTTCATTGTTACTGTTCTTTCTGCAGTTTGCAACCTTGACATTGCTTGCTCAAACAATGCGTTTGCTTTACTTTTTTGTATTTTTAATTGATTAAATCTTTCAATCAAAAAACTTCTTGCATCAGTTACCATTTTCATTCTGGCAACAGCATCCTGTTGCATTTCTAAAGCTTCTTTTATAGGAGAATATAAAATATGATTTTTTATTCTTTCAAAATTTTTACCAGCTTTAACTTCATCTTTTGATACAGTTTCTACTTTCTTTAATGTAGCTTGAATATCACCATCTATAGATTTAATGTGACGTAAACATTCTTTTGTATCTTTAGCCAATCCAGGAAGCAATTCAATAGCATCTTTAGATTGCAAATAGGCTTGTCTAATGTCTTCAGATATCATATATGCTTGTTCAATAAATTCTTTTCGTGGCATTTGATCAATATCAAATAAAACTTCAGAATCACTATCTTCTTGAATTGGTTCTAAAGAACCTGAAGAAGAGGATGTTGAACTAGAACCCGAACCAAAGCCCATCGATATTTCTTCTGGTGTATAGTTTTCCATGCCAACAAGACCATTAAAAATGGCTAAACCTAAAATAGACATAACAATTTTACTATAAAAACCTAGAATCTTCATGATTCCTCCATTTGTTTTGTTTGTTGTAAAAATTAATTAAACATATAAATTAATAAAATACTTTTTTATTAATGTTAGTAAAATATTAATATTAAGAGTTTTTATTGTAAAAAGGGTATGCATTTTTTTCAAACTGAAAATATATTATTTCAAAAAATGGCTTTTTTTAATAAAAAAACAAGTAAAATTTCATTTTTTTACAAAAAAACATATCAAGAAAAATTGGAAGAATTAAAAAACTTTGCCAATTTAACAGAACAAGATATTTTTGAGCTAAAAAACTTAGCTCAACTAAGCTTTGGTACAGCAGATAAAATGGTTGAAAATGTAATTTCAACAATTCAAATCCCATTAGGTATTGCCACAAACTTTTTAATAAATAAAAAAAATTATTTAGTTCCAATGGCAACAGAAGAGCCAAGTGTAATTGCAGCAGCAAGCAATGGCGCAAAACTTGCTAGATTTTCTGGCGGTTTTACCGCAACTTCAACTCAACCAATCATGATAGGTCAAATACAGATAATAAATATAAAAAATATAAAAGAAATAAAAAGCAAAATTTTGCAAAACAAAAATTTTTTATTAAAACTTGCCAATAAACAAGATATATTTTTACAAAAGCTAGGTGGGGGAGCAATTAATTTAAAATTAAAGACTTTAAAAACAAATAGATGCAATATGCTTATTGTAAATTTATTTGTAAATGTAAAGGACGCCATGGGTGCAAATATTATTAATACAATGCTTGAAAAAATTGCACCTGAAATAGAAAAAATAACAAACCATAAAATTCTTTTAAAAATTATTTCTAATTTATCTATATATCGTATGGCAAAAGCCAAAGCCGTTTGGAAAAAAGAAATCTTAGGACAAGATACTATAGAAAATATTCTTGATGCTTATGAATTTGCAAAAATTGATATTTTCAGGACGGTTACTCACAATAAAGGCATCATGAACGGCATTGACGCGGTGGCTTTAGCAACAGGAAACGATTTTCGAGCAATTGAAGCGGGAGCTCATGGCTATGCATGTTACAAAAAAAAATATGCCCCGTTAACACATTATTATAAAAATAAAAATCAAGATTTAGTTGGAAAAATCTATTTACCAATTCCAGTTGGCACAATTGGGGGGATTACAAATATTCATCCAAGTGCTAAACTTTCTTTAAAAATTCTTGGAGCAAAAAGTGCTTGCGAATTATCGCAAATTATGGCATCAGTAGGATTAGCGCAAAATTTTGCAGCACTAAAAGCATTAGTTACTGATGGTATACAAAAAGGTCATATGACTTTACATAAAAGAAAATTGTAAAAATATGAATGTAGGAATTGTAGGATACGGATCATACATACCCAAATATCGAATAGCAGTAGAAGAGATTGCAGCCGCCTGGAATCAAGATACAAATAAAATTAAAAAAAGTCTTTTAATAGAAGAAAAATCTGTTCCAAGCATTGATCAAGACTCTATAACAATGGCAGTTCAAGCAGCACAAAATGCTTTAATTAGAGCTGCTATAGATAAATCTAAAATTGGCGCAATATATGTAGGAAGCGAAAGCCCACCATATGCAGTAAAACCAAGTGCATCTATCATTGGACAGGCATTAAATATTGGTAACAATTATCAAGCTGCAGATATAGAATTTGCATGTAAAGCTGGAACAGCTGCGTTACAAATTTGTAATAGCTTAATTAAATCAAAAGAAATAAATTATGCTATTGCAATTGGAACAGATACCGCACAAGCAAAGCCAGGAGATATTTTAGAATATAGTGCAGGTGCAGCAAGCGCAGCTTTTATATTGGGCAATAATCAAGATGAAATAGTAGCTACAATAGATAAGACTTTATCTTTTACCAGTGACACTCCGGATTTTTGGAGGCGAGAGTTAGAAAAATTTCCACAGCATGCCGGAAGATTTACAGGCGAACAGGCATACTTTAAACATATAATAAATGCAACAGAAGAAATTTTATCACAAACAAATTTGAAACAATCAGATTTTGATTATGCAATATTTCATCAGCCTAATGGCAATTTCCCAATTCAGGCTGCAAAAAAACTTGGCTTTAAAAATGAACAAATTTTACCCGGTTTACTTGTAACAAAAATTGGTAATAGTTATAGTGCAAGTTCACTTTTAAGTTTGACTGCTATTTTAGACATAGCAAAAGAAAACCAAAAAATTTTATTAACCAGCTACGGCAGTGGCAGTGGAAGCGATGCATTTGTTTTTACTGTTACAAAAAATATAGAAAAAAAACAAAATTTCGCCTTAAAAACAGTAGATTATATTAATAATAAAAAATATATAAATTATTCTGTATATAAAAAATACATAGAAAGTTATCAAAACTAAAAATTATGAAAATTGCTATAATTGGCGCGGCATGCACAAAATTTGGAGAATTGTGGGACAAAAGCTTACAAGATCTTTTGGCTGAATCACAGCTAAAAGCTTTAGTCGATGCAAAATTAGATGCTAAAAAAATTGATGCCATTTTTACTGGCAATATGTGCTCTGGAATGTTTTCCGGACAAATGCATTTGGGCGGCATGGCAGCGCAAATTTTAAACACTAACTGTCAAAGTACTACTATTGAAGGCGCGTGCGCTTCAGGAAGTTTAGCATTACGTGCTGGAATTATGGCAATAGAATCTGGACAAGCTGAAGTTGTAATGGTAAATGGTGTTGAAAAAATGACTGATCTTGATTCTTCTATTACAACTACCGGTCTAATGGGCGCCGGAAATCATGAAACAGAACATTTTGTTGGTGCAACGTTCCCCGGGCTTAATGCCTTAATTGCAAGAATTTATATGAATCAATTTGGTTTAACAAGAGAAGAACTTGCAAGTGTAAGCGTAAAAAATCATAAACATGGTGCTTTAAATCCCAATGCACATTTTCAAAAAGAGATAACTATACAAAATGTTATAAATTCCCAAATTATTGCAGACCCATTAACTATTTTTGATTGTCCACCAATAAGTGACGGTGCTGCAAGCCTAATATTATCAACTGAAAAGTTTGCCCAAAAACACGCTTTTAATAAAAAAACAAAAATTATCTATATTATTGGTTCAGGGCAAGCAAGTGACACTTTAAATTTAAGCCAACGAGAAAGTTTTGTTGAATTCAAAGCGAGCCAGCTAGCTTGCAAACAAGCACTTGAGATAGCAAATATAAAAATTCCAGATATAAACGTAGCTGAAATTCACGATGGCTTTAGCATCATGGAAATTATATCTCTTGAAGATATTGGCTTTTTTAAAAAAGGGGAAGTTGGTAAAGCAACACAAAATAATTTAACAACTTTTGGATCAAAAATTGTTATTAATCCATCAGGTGGATTAAAAGCAAAAGGACATCCAGTAGGTGCAACCGGTCTTTCACAAGCTTATGAAATTGTAATGCAATTAAGACAAGAATGTGATAAAAGACAGGTGAAAAATGCAAATTTTGGCTTAACTCATAATGTTGGTGGTTGCGCTACTACTTCTGTAGTTCACATATTTGCAAAAGAATAAAAAGGAGAAAAAGTTGTTTGAGTCTAGCCCTATTTCTTATTGGAGAAAACAAAAAGAAATTTTTTGCTTACAAGGCTTAAAGTGCATTACTTGCTCTAAAATTTATTTTCCTAAAAATTACTTATGCAAATGCGGTTCAGATAATTTTGAACCTATTATTTTAAGTGGCATGGGCAAATTATTAAGTTTTACAAAAATAAACTTACCCCCCGCAGAATTTAGTAATATGTCACCATATATCATTGGTTTAATCGAACTAGCAGAGGGCCCTGTAATAATATCACAATTAGCTGATATTGATGATATTAAAGATCTAAAAATTGGTATGACAGTTAAAGCTGTTTTCAGAAAATATTATTCTATTGGTAAAGAAAAAATCATAAATTATGGCTTAAAATTCGAGTTAATTTAATAAAAACGTTGAAAAACTGCATAAAAACATTTACAATTTGACATAAAAGCATGCATAACATATTTTAATTAAATATTGCTCAAAAATTAATTGATTTAAAAATGCTCAATATTCTTTTTGCCTTTAATAAAAATGAAATGCCAACCTACTTCAAACTCGTCCTTTGCGGGCGCTTGGCAAATGCAGGAGGCAAAACTTCTGATATCGATCTTTCTTTGATCGTTAATGTTATGGAACAATTCTCACTTGCAGACTGTAAAACCTTTTATCAGTATTTTAAGCCAGATAGCCCCAGATATAGCGATATTTTGCAATTTTGAATCACTTAATAGATTGGCAGCATTGCCTAAAGAGAAAATAGCAATTTTCACGTTTATCATTCCAAACTTGCACGAGATGATTAAATGTGTCACAAAAACTGACGCAACAAAACAACTAGACCTTTTAAAAAAAATTCACCATCTATTGCCGCCTCAAAAAAAAATATTTGTAATACTTTCCGAAGCACTTTACAATACTGCGAACTTAACTAATCCTGTAGACTCATTGGAAAAAGAACTCAATCAATTAACAATTGAAGATCGGGCTGCATTTGCGTATTTTTCTATCTGCGATCAAACATCTCTCTTTACTGCAGCGACAAACGATTTTTTAGCCATTTTTCAAATTTTGGTTAATGCAGTATTGCAGCAAAATCCAGACGCAATCATCAATCCTGCTATCCCGAATGGTGCGACCCCTCTGCATGCTGCAGCACAAAATGGGGATTTATCTATTACACAATTTTTAGTTGAAACCTTGCAGCAACAAAATCCCGCAGCTGACATCAATCCTGCTCGTGCTTCTGACTCCATAACTCCGCTATATATAGCAGCACAGGATGGAAAATTACCTGTTGTACAATTTCTAGTTGAAGCTTTACAACGAAAAAATTCGGCAGCAAATATCAATCCTGCCCGATTTGATGGAACAACCCCTCTACACATCGCTTCAGTAAATGGACATTTGCCCGTTGTACAATTCCTAGTTGAAGCTTTGCAGCAACAAAACCCCGCAGCTGACCTCAATCCTGCTCGTGCTTCTGATGGCGTAACCCCGCTATATACAGCAGCACAGGATGGGCATTTAGCCATCGTACAATTCTTAGTTGAAACATTGCGACAAAAAAATCCAGCAGCTGATATTAATCCCAACTCTCACTGGGGAACACCATTACAAGCAGCAGAAAGAAACCACCATCATGATATTGTAAATTATTTGAAGGAAAAGTTACAGAACGGCTCATAAAAAATACATTTTTATCCATTGCCTTTATGTTATATAAAAGTTATTATGTTATCCAATTTTATAATATTTGTTTTTCAAGAAAGGAAGTAAAAAAATGATTAAGAAAATTATGACAATTGCTTTATTGTTGAGCCTTAGTATTCCCTATGGACAAGCAATGTTATCCCCAGGCAAACAAATTCAAGTGACAAAAACTCCAATAAGATTTATTTGTAATAAGGAACAGTATAATGAAATCACCACTGCTTTTGGTTTTGAAGAAAAGAAGATTCTTGGACCTCGAGAATGCGTTGAGCCCAATATATTTCGCCCAATCCCTATTTGCCGTAGCAGGGGCAATCTTTTGGCAGAAGTGTCATATTATAGCAATTCTTCTGTTAGATGGCCCGAGTCCTTTCAATCAAATCAAATAGTAAATACTAAAATATGTTTTGTTTGCAAGCCTCACATACTTCAAAAGATTTCTGTTTATGGCATTAACGCAATGATGAGTATTATTCAAATGGATAGCAATGTCTGCGTAGCAGAAGTTTTATACGGTCCCAATGGTGGCGTTCGCGGACTTGATCTTTCTGGAGCATCATATGCAGATAACACTGAACAACCAGAAGAACCGCGTACCGAAACTACTGAATCATCTACCCCTGAAGATTACAAAAGATATCAAAGACCACCATCTGTTGCATCTGGCAACACCCATCATCAACAATGTTTTTCCGGAATTCAAGTTACAGGCTATGATGCTAATGCAGGAGGCTCAGTTGTAGAAATTGATGAACAACGCACAGTTGTTCCTTGTGATAATCCAATCTCAAATCAACGTTTATCCAATATCGAAGTAACAGGTTTAGATTTCAGCGATTCTAACCTTGGTAACGTTGGTCCCAGCGTTAGGATTAATGGGCAACGCATAATTTAATGCTAGTCAGATAGCATATCAAATTAAGAAATTTATAAATAAGCAGGGCGAAGTAAAAAAACTTCGCCCTGCTTATTTATAATGACCTAAAATTCGAGTTAATTTAATTTTTAAGCATCACTATCAGAAGCACCAGCAACAATTTGCTCCTTAATTTCGGGATGTGCATTAAAAATTGCAATTAATATTTTTTCATAATCATTGGCCCTATTTTTCCAATAAACCGCATCTGCACGACAATGTTCAGCATCAAGCTCAGCGCTTTCTACAACAGGCATCATTTGATTAAATAAATTTCGGCGTAAAAAAACATACTCCATATTTTGCTTATCAGCTTGAGCAAGGCCATGCCTAAGCAATGCTACATCGTCTTCCAAGTTTTTAATTTGTTTTTTAGCCTCTATCAAAGATAATTCGGTTCTAGACCTACGTCGCAACTTCAATAATAATTTCTTTTTTTCTTTTTCTAAAGCCCTGATTCTTTCTCTTAAATGTTCCATTGGTTCTGGGTCAACGTTTAAATCTATTTTTTCAAAAGAATCTGCAAGTTCAATTTCTTCAGAATCCTGCATTGCCAAAATAATGTTAGAATGAAATAAAAAAACAAATATAAATAACAAGTAAACTTTAAATTTATTCATAAGAAATCCCCCCAAACAACCCTTTAATAAAAAGTTCTTAATTAAAATTACAAAAAAACATATTATTATAGCTAGTTTTTTGTAATTTTAATTTTACAAAATCAAGTTTTTTAAAAAATACTTATTCAAATTGTGTCAAAAATAAAATAAATGGGACATGTAGTATGTTTTTTATAAAAATTTATGTCAAAAATTTTCATAAGCGAAATTTCTAGCAATTAATAAAATAACGGCTATTCTAAAATAAGTAGGGTAAAATAGGGCAATAAAAAAACTATATGCTTAGTGAATTAAAAACTAAAAATATTTTAAAACTAACTTGGCCGACAATTATCTCTCAAGCAACAGTAACTGCTGTAGGGCTTGTTGATCTGTTTTTTATAGGTCAAATAAGTATATCTGCAATTGCTGCAGCTTCCATAGCCAATTCTTTTATTACAACTTTATATTATTCTTTAGAGGGCATAAAAACAGGAACTGCCGTTTTAACAGCCAATTATTCGGGTGCACAAGAAAAAAATAATATATCAAAGACATTAAAATTAAGTCTGATTTTTGCCATAACAATTGGCCTAACTTTGGCCATATTTTCACCACTAATAGCAAAATTTATATCAACAATTTTTTCAAGTAGTGATATTAAACAAGATTCTATAAAACAATTTTTATCAATAATATTAACTGGGGCACCGTTTACTTTAATAGTACTTGCAATTTCAGGTTTTTTTATAGGCTTAGAAAATACGTTTATTCCGTTTGTAATAACTTCTATAATTTTTTTAACAAATGTAAGTATAGATTATACGCTAATAAACGGTAAATTTGGGTTACCTAAAATGGGAATTTATGGCGTTGCTATTGGATCTTTAATTGCTTATGTAATTGGCGCTATATTATCAATAATTATTTTAATAAAACACAAATTAACTAAAGATTTTGTAAAAATTAAAGTCAAAATAAGAAAATTAATAAAAGAATATTCTAGACTCTTTTTAGAAATAGGAATCTATACAGGACTATTAACGCTTGCTATTTTAATATTCATTTTTATTATAAAAAGATTGGGGTCCCAAGCAATTGCAGCATACGAAATAACACATCAAGTTTTCTTGGTATCTTTTCTGCCCCCATATGGTTTTCAAATAGCCGCATCTGTTATAATCGGAAAACTTTTTGGAGAAAATTACAAAAATTTGGTTTTACCTACAACAAAAAAAATAATGTTTTTATGTTTTATAATCGTTTTTATTATAACTTTATTTACATATATCTTTGCACATAATATTGCAGTTTTATTTGATCCAACAGATCCTTATGTAGCAAGCTTGACCACAATTACGATTAGACTAGTATGTATTGAGCAATTATTTAGTCCTATAGCCTACGTTTGCAAAGGGTCTTTAATGGGCTTAAAAGATACGGGGTTTATTGCTATCGCAGGATTTATTACTGCATATTTATTCTTTTTACCTCTTGCATATGTACTAAGCATTTGGATGAATTATGGAATAATTGGCGGGTGGGTTGCCTTCATAATCTGGGCCATACTCGATAGCATCATATTTTTTTACAGATTGTTTATATCAAAAAAATGGCTAAAATATCACATATAATACATGGAGTTAATCGATAAAAAATATATATGAGCAGTGAACATAATAACGGCACTATCAAAAATATTTTAAGATTGGTATGGCCAGCTTTTCTGACTCAAGTTTTGATATCTGGCTGTGGTATGATAGATCTTGTATTTGCTGGTAAAATAAGTACTCAAGCTATCGCCACAATATCTATTTCAAACGCCGTCATAACACCCTTGTTTTATTTTTTAGAAGGTATTAGAACGGGAACAACAGTTTTGACTGCAAATTATTTTGGAGCACAAGAAAAAAATAATATTGCAAAAATTTTAAGGCTCAGTTTATTTTTTGCAATATTAATAGGCTTAACTTTAGTAATACTATCACCATTTATTTCAAAATATATTTATATTATTTTTGCATGTCCGGATATCCCCAAAGAATTAGTAGAACGATTTTCATTAATTACGTTAATTTCAATACCTTTTACTTTAGTGGTTTATGCGATTATAGGTTTTTTTAGAGGCTTACAAAATACTTTAATACCATTAATTATAACCACTATTATTTGCTCTATAAATGCATCTTTTGATTTTTTACTTGTAACTGGTAATTTTGGAGTTCCCCAAATGGGGATAATTGGAATAAGTTTATCTACACTTATTTCTTACAGCACCGGGGCATTTATAGCCTTACTTTTTTTAATAAAACATAAACTTACAAAAGAATATGTTTTCGTAAAAATTAAGATACGAAAATTAGCTCGAGAATATTTAAGATTAGCAGCAGAAATTGGTTTTTATACAGGAATGCAAACAATAGCCATTACATTTTTTATATTCATAATAAAAAATTTAGGCTCTAAAACTATTGCAGCTTATGAAATAACTCAACAAATTTATTTACTATCGTTTTTACCGGTATATGGCTTTCAACCCGCAACATCAATTTTGATTGCAAAATATTTGGGTAGTGAACAAAAAAAATTGATCATACCTACAACTAAAAAAATTATTTTTTTATGCCTGTTTTCAGTAATAACACTAAACTTAATACTCACCCCAATAATTTTGAAATTTTTTAGCACTTCCGATCCATTCATATTAAATCTAATAAAAATCACAACAAGAATTGCTCTTATAGAACAATTTTTCAGCATCATAGGGCTTTTAACTAAAGAAGCTTTGGCGGGGCTTAAAGATACAAAATTTATAGATGTTACGACAATCTTGACAGGCTACGTATTTTTTATGCCACTTGTATATTTTGTCAGCGTAAACTTAAATTTTGGATTAATGGGAAGATATTCAACATTTGCTTTCTGGGCAGCTCTTGATAGTATTATTTTTTCTTGGAGATTATTTATCGATAAAAAATGGCTCAAGTATCACGTATAAATCAAAAATTTATCCCAACAATTTTTTAGCCAAAAAGAATATTTAGAACTATTTTCTTTTATATCTTTATCAAGCTCTTGCAAGCTAATCCATTTATAATTTTCAGCTTCTTCAGGATTTAATATTGGGTTACCATCAAATTTACCAAAAAAGACATGGTCATATTCATGTTCAATTAAGTTACTATCTAAATCTGCTTTATAACAAAAAGTAAAAATTTCTTTTAAATCTGTATCAAATCCCATTTCTTCTTTTAATCTTCTATGCGCAGCATCTAAAATATCTTCACCAGGCCGTGGATGGCTACAACATGTATTTGACCATAAACCGCCAGAATGATATTTTGTTTTTGCCCTTTGTTGCAACAAAAGCATATTTTCAGAATTAAAAATAAAAATAGAAAAAGCTCTATGCAATAAGCCAAGCTCATGAGCTCTAATTTTCTCTTCTTTACCAACAGGATTATCGCTATTATCAATTAAAACAACAAATTCTTTCATGAACATTTATAAATTTTTAAGTTTCTTTACTTCGCCTTTTGTCAAAAACCGCCAACCCCCAACAGGTAAATTTTTCTTGGTCAAGATTGCATATAAAAATCGATCTAGTTTTTCAACATTATAACCAAGGGCCTCGAATATACGTCTAATTATTCTTTTTTTGCCGCTGTGTATTTTTACTGTAATTTTTTTTCTAGAAAAATTATTTGTAAAAAAAATATCGTCTGGTTTTACAAAACCATCTTCTAGCCTTATGCCTCTTGATAAACTAAATAAATCTTTTTGTTCAACATCTTTATCTATTATTGCATGATATGCTTTTGTTATTTCGTTACTTGGGTGAGTCAATTTTTGAGCTAAATCACCATCATTTGTTAACAAAATTAGCCCTGTAGTATCTTTATCAAGACGACCCACAGGATATATTCTTTCTGCCTTTTTAAGTTTTATAAGGTCCAAAACCGTTCTTCGACCCTTTTCATCACTTACAGTAGAGACATAGCCCTTTGGCTTATTAAGCAATATATACTTAAAAACTTGCTGCTGTTTTAATCTTATAATTTTATTTTCATATTTAACTTTATCGCTAGTTTTAACTAGATACGCAGGATCTGTGTTTATAATATTATTAACACTAATTTTTCCTGATTTTACAAGCTCTATTGCCTTTCTACGGGAACAAAGACCGGCATGTGCAAGATATTTAGCTAGATACATAATAAATTTCGTAAATTATTTTTAATTTTAATTTAATATTCTACATACCCCATACTTCATCAATAATTTTTTATCACATCCCCCAAACAATAATAGTTTTGTTATTAAAAGTTTCCTGTCTGTTGTAAATTTTTTCGTCCCAACTTTTTTCTCTTTTATCAAAAATAACCAAATGCCCTTCTGTTGCATTAGAAGTATCCATATATTCTGCTGTTTGGCTTAAACCCTTGGCAAGAGATTGTGGTCCGCGCCAAATTTTAAGCTCAATAACAATTTTTTGATCCTGTCCTCCATAGTCTCCAACTTCGCACTTTGAGCTTCGACGGACAGGTTGGCAAAGGGGGATTTTCCAAAAAACCAGAAGATCAACCCTATCCCTCCCCAATGCATATTCACGATCAATTTTACCACCACCATTAATAATTCTTTGCAAAAAAGCCATTAAAAGCAAATGAGGACCGGCTTCTTTATAATCAAATTTTTCAAGCCAAGCATCTGAATTTTCTCTGAAAAAATCCGTAAAAGCTCTTAATAGTTTTGGTATATCAATCCCTCCATCAGGCTTTAAATACCAGGATTGTTGCTGCGGCATAGTAAGTTGGGTTGAGTACGTAAGCTCTCGTGGAATAATTTCTTGATAAATAGGATTTGCTATAATTAAATTATTTTCTCGTTTTGAAACAAGACCAAGATCAATAACATACTGAATATCATCAATTGGAAAATCAACAGAGGTATCAATTCCGGTAATAATAGCATCAATAATATTTCTTACCCTTGGTTCATGCAACCTATCAACAAGAACATCAAGATGTGTATCTCGGCGTTTTATTAAAACTTCTTTTGCTTTTTCTATATCTTCTTTTGTAATAGCTTTAGATCTATCAACAACATCTTTAAAACAAGCTTGATAAGCAATAGCATTAACAAGCCAAGGTTGCCCTTGAGTAAGTTCAAAAACATAATCAATAGCATCATCTATAAATTTTTGCCCAGTCGCTTGTGTATGTTGTAAATAAAGTTCTTTAACTTCTATTGCAGTAAAATCTGCCAATCGCAAAGATTCTGCTTTTATATTAAAAGCACTACCACCCAAAACAATTTGATGCTCAACATCAGACCAAATTCGATAATCTCTGACATCACGCAAGCCAATCAAACAAGCGGTTTGTGGAAAATTTTGCGGTCGTTTTGCATAACCCAAACGCAATTGACGCAAAGCTGAAATTAAAGTATCACCAACAAGACAATCAATTTCGTCAATAAAAATAACTAGTGGCTTATCTAATTTAGCCGACCAACGACTTAGAAGTGTTGCAAGTAAACTCCCTGCAGGCACACCTTCTTCTTTTAAATTATAAAAAATTTCAAAAAATTTTTTTTGATCTGGCAATTGTTCACTAACGCATTCATGAAATTCTTGTAAAATTATGGGCATAGCCATATTAAAATTACCACGAGCGGCCTGTCCACTTTCAATATTGACATAAAGCGCAATATATTTACCCTCTTGATTAAGTTTGCGAGCAAAGTTTATCATCATTGAAGTTTTACCAGTTTGTCTTGGCGCATGCAAAATAAAATATTTTTTTTGTTCAATAAGTAGCATTAATTCTTGTTCGTTAAAACGGGTTGCCAAAGGTAAACAATAATGTTCTTCCGGAGTTACAGGACCAGCGGTACAAAAAAATTTCATGCTTTTTACTCACTTTTTTATTTTTTGTTCATATATAATTCAAATAAACACATTAAAATCTAATAAAATTAAATATAAATTAAAAAGAACCTAAAAACAAATCTAAAACTACTTGTTTCGAAACAAAACCATATTTTATTCATAATTTCCCCGGCTTAAATCTGAAATGCAACTAACAAAATATTATGAGCCACCAAGTTTTGAGAATTTTTGAAAACTTAATGGCTCATTAGTTTATTAATTAATCTTTATGAAACATTCAAAGTAACACCATCTGTAAGTTGCACGTTCGCTCCTGATAAAACTTTTACCGATTTAACTTTATCGCTAGTTTTAACCAGATACGCAGGATCTGTGATGTTTAATATCATTAACACTAACTTGTCCTGATTTTACAAGTTCTATTGCTTTTCTACGGGAACAAAGACCGGCATGTGCAAGATATTTAGCTAGATACATAATTTACCAATTTTTTCATTAATTTGTTAAAATTTTTATTAGATTATCAATAAATCTCAAGTAAGATTTTTATTCTTTTTTCTATTTTTTTAAAGGTATCACTATTTAAAAATCCTAATCTAGATCCAAAAAGCCTCTGTTTAGAAACAGTTCTTATTTGATCACATATAATAAATGAATTTATTTTCAAGCCTCCATCAGGAGCTTTGATCTCTACTTGCCAGGGAACATTCTTTTGTTTTGTTGTTAATGGCAAAATAACTACTAAATCTGCCGAGCTATTATTAAAAAGATCTGTTGAGATTATAACACAAGGTCTTTTTTTTGATTGCTCATGCCCAACAGTTGGATCAAGATCAATCAACCAAATATCACCCCTAAATACATTCCCCTTACTTATCATCTTCTAATCCATCTTTTAAAACAGAATCCCATTCAGATCGCTCTTTTAATTCTTCTTCCCACTTATCTTTATCATTTTTTAAATTTTCATAAGCCTTATCTGCTTTATACAAAAAATATTTTCTATATAAATCTTCAATTGCTATCTCGATTAATTTTTGTTTTGACTTACCCGTCAATTTATACAACTGCTCCAAATTATCACTTGAAGCATCATTAATTCGAGTCATTTTAGACATTTTATTTACCCTTATAATTTTATGTTGTCTTTAGCAACATCACTCATGTATACACATTTGTA
>JAIPGX010000017.1 GCA_021735465.1 Candidatus Babeliales bacterium
CATACGAACAAAAAAAAGCATTAATAATTATTTTTAATAAAATAGATTTACTGAACGAATATGATAGAAAAAGTTTTGAATATGAATTAAAAAAATATGATTTTTTGTTAAAAAAAATTCCTCAAATATGGATTTCATGCAAAGACAAAAAAAATGTACACAAAATTATTTTAAATATAGAGAAAATTTGGTATAGATTAAACCAAGAAATAGATAAAATAGAATTAAATGAAATAATAAAAACAGAATGGCTAAAAAAACCAATGTTTCACAATCAAATGCCAATAAAACTTTTCAAAATAAGGCCCTTAAAAGCAAAAACTCCTACATTTATTTTGCATGTAAATAAACCTGAATGGTTCGAAGAAACTCAACTTGGTTTTATCGAAAACGTTTTAAGAAAACATTTTGATTTTAAAGGCTGCCCTATACAATTTGTAGTTAAAAAAATATGACCAAATTTTGAATTATAACTATATAAAAAAATATTTTTAATGGCTTACTTTGCAATAAAAAATTTAAATCAATTTTATAAAAATAAACAAATATTAGACAACATATCTTTATATGCAGATTTAGGCGAAGTTATAGCATTTATTGGACCAAATGGTGCAGGTAAAACTACCCTACTAAAAACAATAATAGGCTTATTAAGAGCGCCTAAATGTGATCAAGGAAAAAAAAATAATCAAATAATTTTACAAGAAAATATTATTAATAAATGGACAATTTATAAAAGAGTATCGCATGGCATTTTATATTTGCCCCAGCAAACCTCTTTAATACAACAAATGTCTGTTTTAGATAATTTGAAGTTAATTTATAAATATCATAATTATTGGCAAGATAAATCTATACAAATTTTTAATCAAGAACTTGAATTGAACTTAGAACAAATAGGCTTAACTGAACATAAAAAACAGCTGGCAGGAACTCTTTCTGGCGGACAAAAAAGAAAATTAGAAGTTGCCCGCTCTATTCTTATGCACCCAAACATGATAATACTTGATGAACCTTTTGCAGGTGTTGATCCAAAATCTATATATGAATTAAAAAAAATATTCTCAGATATGGCAAAAGGTAATATTGCTGTGCTAATATCAGACCATAATGTTGATCAACTTTTGTCAATTGCTACAAGAATCTATGTAATAATAAATGGTAAGATAGTTACAACTGGTAGCGTTAAAGATATTATAAATAATCAATATACAAAAGATATGTATTTAGGAAAACAGTTTTATTCAGAAATTTCTAAGCGTTTTTTATAAAAACAAAAAAATAAAGGGAGAGAGATATGAAAAGATTAATAACCTTTCACAATATGCCATCTTCAGAACCAATGACCAAACACACAAACGAAAAATTAAATAAAATCGAAGAATTTCTTAAAGAGCCCGGTTCTAAATTTTCAACACCTATGCAAGCCGAAATATGGCTAAAAGCTAATCCCCAACATCCACATCATGAAGGAGAATTAAAGCTAAAAACCCCACAATTTTTACTTTCTGCTCATGATAAAGGCACTGATATGTATTTTGCAATCGATAATACAATAGACAAAATGGTTAAATTATTGTTAAAAGAAAAAAAGAAACTTTTAGATAAGAGAAAAAAAGTAGATACAGAAAAAGCAGAATTTCTTGACGACAAATATAATTTATAAAATTTCAAAAATTTCAGGCCCATAAATAAACATTTTGGGCCTAATTTTACCATTAAAATCTAAAACAAAATAAGATAAAAATATTTTAGATTTTTTAATTAACTTATCTAAATTACTATCTTTATTAAGAATTTTTAATTTTAACTCTATATCTAAATCATGCGTAAAAATTTTTTTATTACGTCTAAATTCAGGTAAATATTCAGACACAGGCTCAGCTTTAATTTGCCAATTTTTTGTAAATATTTTTGGATTATCACAAGACAACATAATATTATCTTTTAAAATAGCCTTATTTTTCCCTAAACTAACTTTAAATTTTAATAAAAATAATTCAGATGAATTTGTAGAAAAACAAAAATTATTAACAAAAATTAAAATAAAAATATAAAAAAATTTATTCATAAGTTCTTAAATCTTCTATGTTGCCACATCCAACTGCCAGCATCTTTCAAAATAGCCTTTTCAAGGCTACTATTACTTGCGCAAGCCATGCTATGCTCTGGATCTTCAAATTTTTTATAATCTTGTGGATATAATGGCTTAAAAATTTCTAATTCGTATTTAAATAAATCTTTAATAAAAGTAAAGCCAGACAAAATTGGTGCACCTGTCTTTAAACTAAGTTTTATAAAAGCAGTATGAGTCCAAACATTATGTCCAAATAAAGGCACTTTTATTCCATCGTTAGGATGACAATGTTGATCAATAATAAAAGTAACGATTTTTTTATTAATTAATTGCCTATAAACAGGTAATAATGCATTATGCTTAGAAATCAAAGTATTACCGCTTAATTCTCTATTTTTTTTTATAAAATTTTCAAGCCAACCATATTTTTTTATCGGATTGTACAAAACTAAACTTTGATAATTCTTTAAGGCCAGATAGTGCGCCGCCAATTCCCAACTACCAAAGTGTGCTGTAGTAATTATAACACCTTTATTTAAACTCATGGCTTCATGCAAATAATTTATGTTTTTAACAGAAATATATTTATCTATATTTTTATTATTATAAAAACGTAATAACAAAAAATCTGCCAAAGCATGACCCAAAAAAATAAAACTTTTTTGTGATATTTTTTCATTTCTTTTTGCATCAAAATTATTTTTTATTTTAAAGCATAAATCAATATTTTTTTGTGCTATGGGTCTTCTTTTTTTTGAACAAAAAAAAGTTACTTTGCCTAAAAACCTAAAAATAAAAATCATTAAAAGCCTAAGAGTTGCAAAGATCATACTTTTCCTCTAAAGTATTTTTAAATTTAAAAATTGAAATCTCTAATAAATATAACAAGAATATTAGTTTGGCACACTAAAAAAGGAAAGTGCATGGATAAAAATAAAATGAAAATAATGAGAGAAAAAGGGGAATCAATAAGAGAAATCTTATATTTATGGCTTCCCGAAATGATTTTTGCAACAATGTTCATATCACTGCCCCCGATCATAGACTCTTACATTATTGCAAGTTTAAAATCCACAACTACATATGGTGCCTTAGGTATGGCAAATAATTTCATACATTCTCTATTAAAATTTGCTGAAGCAATTCCCGTGGCAACTATGATTATCATAGGACATAATAATGGTGCTAAAAATTATGAAGAATGCGGAAAAGATTTAGGAGATACTTTTTGGACAACAATAATTTTAGGTCTTATGCAATTTTTAGCAATAAGTTTCGGCGCAAATTATATTTTTAGCTGGCTTGGGGTTCCGGAAAAAATGATACAAGTCGGTGCACCTTTTCTAAAACTTAAATCCTTTGGAATATTATTAACATTTATTTCTTTAGGTTTCTTTGCTTTTATGAAAGCATTAAAAAACACAAAAATACCAATGGCTATACAAATTACGGGAACTGGTTTTTTTGTATTATTTGATTATATACTTGTGCACGGAAAATTCGGTTTTTCGCAATTAGGGCTTACCGGATCGGCATTGGCAACAATCATTCAATATTCAATAACAATAGTACTTGCTATTCTATACATACTAACAAATCAAGATTATAAAAAATATTTCACAAAAACATTTTTCTGTTTTTTTAATTTTAAAAAAGTATTACATCTTTTAAATTTGAGCTGGCCAATTATGATAGATAAAAGCTCAATAGCTTGGTCGTATGTCTGGTTAAGTAAAATGATTGCACCACTAGGCAAATATGCCATTTCTTCTTTTGATATAATAAAAAATTTAGAACGCTTTGCATTCTTACCGGCAGTTGCATTTGCACAAATTATAGTTTTTTTAGTCAGTAACAGACTAGGAGCAAAAGATCCAGTTGGGGCCAAGGCTAATATTAAAAAAGTTATGCTTATGACCTCGGTATTAGTTTCAATGTCTTTAATTTTTTTATGTTACAATTCAAAATATTTTATTAAATTATTTGATCCCAAAAATAAACTTACAGATTTTGCCTCTCCTGTTTTAATTATTATAAGTTTACTGGTGGTTTTCGATTTTATTCAATTAATTTTAGCTGGAGCCTTACGTGGAGCAGGAGACGTGCGAACTGTAATGTGGGTAAGATTCTTTTGTTGCTTACTTTTTTTTGGACCACTTTCTTATTTTTTATCAGGTTTAAATATTCAAAATAGCGTTTATAAATTTGCACTAGTTTATGGTTCTTTTTATCTTAATACTGGTATAATAGGGCTTATATATCTTTTAAGAATTAAAACACCAAAATGGCAAAATAAAATATAGGGAAGCAAATTATGATAAATTTTGATAAAGAAGAACTGTTAAAATTAGCAAAATTTTCGTGCTTAAAATTAGACGAACAAGAAATAGTACCGTTATTAAAACAAATTAAAGCTGTTTTAGCTTATACTGAAGAACTAAACGAAGTACAAATTTCCGTTGAATCTGAATCTATAAAAAATGTTAATCTTTTTAGAGAAGATAGAGTAATTCCAACAAATTCACAAGATATTTTGAATCAAGCTCCTAAAAAAAAAGATACATATTTTGTTGTACCTAAAATTTTAAATTAAAAACTTAAAGATCTATAGCCATGAAAACATTTTTAACTATAAAAGAAATAAAAGAAAAATTAGAAAAAAAAGAAATTAATAATTCTGAATTAGTTGATTTTTATATAAATAGAATCAAAAAATATAATTCTAAAATTAATGCAGTTCTAGAAACTTTTGATAAAAATACGCTTAATATTAATAATAATACAAATACGCTATTAAATAATATACCAGGTGTATTAAAAGATAATATTTGCCAAAAAAATCAAATAGCTTCGTGTGGCTCTAAAATTTTGCAAAATTTTAGAGCCACTTATGATGCCACAGTTACAGAAAGAATAAAAAATCATGGCGGTATTATTTTAGGCAGAGCAAATTGTGATGAATTTGCAATGGGCGGTACCGGAGAATTTTCTGCATATGGCCCAACTTACAATCCGTGGGATTTAGAACGCGTTCCTGGCGGCTCAAGTTCTGGATCAGCTTCAGCGGTTGCTGCCTCGTTGGTTCCATGGGCACTGGGCACAGAAACCGGAGGCTCAGTGAGAGGACCTGCTGCATGGTGTAATTTAGTTGGATTATACCCAACTTATGGCACACACTCAAGATACGGTGTTGTCGCATTTGCATCATCAAGCGATCAAGTTGGCCCGCTTACAAAAACTGTTTATGATAACGCGCTTATCTCAACTGCATTATCTGGACATGATCCTAAAGATTCAAGATCTTTATTAAAAGAAAAAATAGATTTTACTCACAATTTAACAGGTAAATTACCTGAAAATTTAACTTTGGGAATTTTGCAAGATTCGATAGAATCTGAAAGTGTAGATCCGCAAATAAAAGAAAAGTTTTTAGATGCAATAAAAGTTTTAGAAAAACTTGGTGCTAAAATAAAATATGTTAATTTACCAAACTTAAAGTATGGCATATCAGTATATTTTATAGTAAGTCGTGCAGAAGCTGCATCTAATTTGGCTCGTTTTGATGGTTCTTTGTATGGGCTAAGAAATAAAGAAGCTAAAAATTTACATGATATGTATACTCAAACACGACATGATAATTTAGGAATAGAAGTAAAACAACGTATTTTGACAGGAAGTTATGTTTTATCTTCAACACACAAAGGTGCTTTTTATGATAAGGCCAATCATGTTAGATGTGTTATGCGTGCAGAGTTTGAAAAAACTTTTAAAGATGTAGATCTCATATTAAGCCCTACATCACCAACTTTACCATTTAAAATGGGACAAACCAAGCATGATCCACTCACTATGTATATGGCAGATTACTTTCTTGTTTCCAGTTGTATGGCTGGCGTGCCGGCTCTTTCTATACCATGTGGATTTTCGAAAGAAAATTTACCAATTGGGTTTCAATTTATTGGACCTAGATTTTCTGAAAAACTTTTATATCAAGTTGCATATGCATATGAACAAAATACCGAGTATCATTTAAAAAATCCAGCTGGATTTGAATAAAAAGTTTGTTATGAAAAATTTTTGGTTAGAAAAATTCAAAATTGGGAATTTAGAAATTCCCCGTTTTATGTCAGCACCAATAGATGGTGTCACAGATTCGCCACTTCGACAATTAATTCGGGAATTTAGCAACGAAGAATTGCTTTTTACTGAAATGCGCCATGTTGCATGTGTTGCTCATCAAAAAGACGAGCAATCTCTACACTTTGACCCTATTGAACAACCACTTTGCTTCCAAATTTCTGCCAATAAAATAAATTTTATTGATAAAGCAATAGAAAAAATTTTATCGCGTAATATTAAAATATTAAATCTAAACGCTGGTTGTCCGGCCAAAAATATTATAAAATCTGGTTCAGGATCGGCATTAATGGCAAATTTGCCACAATTAAAATTGCTTATAGAAACTATCTCACAAAGTTGCCAAACACACAGTCCAAATCAAAAAATACCACTAACACTTAAAATAAGAGCTGGCTTTAAAGAAAAAAATGCATTAGAAGTTAGTCTTTTAGCTCAAGATTTGGGAGTAAAAGCTATAATTATACATCCAAGAACACAACCCCAAGGCTTTATTGGTAATTTAGATTTTGATTTAGTAAAAAAACTTAAAGAAGAACTTAAGATTCCTGTAATTTTTTCTGGAAATATAAATAGTTTTGAAAGAGCAAAACTTACTTATGAAAAAACAGGTGTCGATGGTTTTATGATCGGTCGTGCTCTTTATGGCGCCCCCTGGAAAATCCATGAAATTAAAGAAGAATCACAAGGTCGCAAATTTTTAATAACAAATAAACAAATGGTAGAATATGCTATAAAGCATCTAAATTTATGCTCAAAATTTTATGGTTCTCATGGCTTTCAATCATTTAAAAAACAAGTACCGCTTTATATAAAAAAAATAGAGAATGCCAGTCAAATTAGACTACAGCTTTTAAGATCTCAAAGTGAAGATGAAATGCGCGAAATCTTAAAGCTGTGTTCCCTGAGACAGGATATTTAAATATTCTGCATACACAAATTTTCTATTTCTTTTTTTACCAGTAATTTCTTTTAGTATTCCTATTCTTTCAAATTGTTCAATAATATCACTTGCCGTCTGATATCCAATTTCTAAAGCTTTTTGAATATCTTTTATGGATATTAATGGCATATAAAAAAGTTTATTTAATAATACTATGGCCAAAGGCGAAGATATTTTATTTTTAAATAAAATATTTTGATCTTTTTCTTTTAATTCTAAAATTTTTTTTATATCAGCAAGGGCGGATTCGCTGGTTTTAATTATGCTATCTAAAAAAAATAAAATCCATTGTTCATAATCATCTTTATCTCTAACCATATTAAGTCGATCATAATATTCTTGCTTATTTTTTTTAAAATAATAACTAATATATAACAATGGTTTTGTTAATATACCTCTCCAATACAAATAAAAAGTTATTAACAAACGCCCCAACCTACCATTACCATCAAGGAATGGGTGTATAGTTTCAAATTGATAATGAATTAATGCACACTTAATTAGTTCGGGCAAATTATTCTTTTTATGCATATATAATTCAAGGTCACCCATTGCCTGTACAGAGTCTTCTGGTGATGGTGGTACAAATTTTGCCTCATTTAATGTACATCCAGCTAGCCCAATCCAGTTTTGAGTTTTTTTAAATTCGCCAGGAGTTTTATCTGCACCACACGCATTATCTAATAAAATTTTGTGTAATTCTTTTATTAACTTAAGGCTCATAGGTAAATCTTCAAGTCTTTTAATGCCATAATTAAGAGCTTTTATATAATTTATAACTTCTTCGATATCATTTATATTTTTTAAATTTTCAATATCTTTATCAAAATCATATTCACATTGTTCAAATTCAAAAACATCTTGTAGGCTAGCCTGAGTTCCTTCAATTTGCGCACTTAATAATGCCTCTTTTTTAACATACATAGAAATAAAAAGATCTGTATTAGGCAAAAATTCAGAAATACTATTAAGTTGATTTAATAATTTGTTTGCTTGATTAAGCTTGTTAAACATATTTTCATCTATAGTTATTTCAGGAGGCAATGGCGTTGGAATAAAAGCTTTGTAGCCCCTTATTTGAGGCATATACATACCACTTTTTTTCATAAAAACCCTCTAAATTTAGAATTTAATAAGCAAACTAAGTTTTAATCATATTTAAATTTTTTTATTCTTATTCAAGTATTCTAGAATAAGATAGAGAAAAACAACACGTTATTCAAGAATAGTAGAATAACGTGTTCAAAATTCTACTTTTTCCCAAATACTGGTAAAATATTTACCACTTGATGGTAAGATTTTTACCATGTATAGAAAATATAATATAAATTCATAAATTATTGGGAAAAATTATGTATTTATATAGAAATATTAGCGAAAAATTAAATAAAGCTTTAAATCGTGCTCCTGTAATTCTTTTTGAATAGATAGATAATTTAAATATTTTTTATTTTTAATTATTGCCATAAAATTGCATCTTTCATAATATTATTTTTAAATTCTTCTGAAATTTCATGATAATCAACAACATCAACAAATAATGGAATTGTTGATTCTTCAATTTCTTCTTTCATATCCCCCAAAATTCTAAAATCTATTTTTTTTCCCGCATCAATACATAAATCAATGTCAGAACCTTGAGAAAAATCACCGCGGGCTCGAGACCCATATAGATAAATTTTACAATCCGGCAAATATTTTTTTATAATCTCTATTAATTTTTTCTTATATCTTTCATTAACCATATTATTCACAAATTATTCACAAAATTTTAATTTTTATATTTTTTTAAATTTTTAACTTTTTTATAATGTTTAATAGCTTTTTCCAAAACATTCAAAGCTGATAACAATGAATCATATTTATTCAATAATTTGACCATTTTATATCCTATATTAAAAACATAGATAGAAACTAATTATTTTTTCAAAAATTTTTACTTTAAATCAAAAGTTAAATTAAAATTTTTTTTAAATTGTTCTTGATCATTTAGAGAAAGTTCCCCAATTTTTTGTTTTATAAAAGAGTTATCAAGAGTAAAAATTTTAAACCTAACAATCGAAGATTTAAGTAATCCAGCCAAATTTAAGTCTTTAATTATGGTATCACATGGCCATTGTAGATGCAGAGAACTTGTAATCATGGCCAAAGCTGTGTGATTAGTTCTTCTATTAAAATCTTGTCCAGAAATTACTATAGCTGGCCTATTTTTAGATATTGCTATTTCTAAAAATGGAAATGACACTACTACAATATCAAATATCTTGTAAGTGTTTGAAACATTCTTCATCTTCTTTGGATTCCCATTCATTTAAAGTGGTATTTAATGCGCGCAAATATACAGAATCAGCAGCAGAAACCTTTTTTATAATTACAGTTCCAGCTTCTTTATCAGAAATTTCAAAAACAATTGTATCACCAGAACTAAGTTTCAATTTTTCCCTAATTTCTTTTGGGATTGTAGCCTGATATTTTGAAGTTAATTTAGAATATTTCATAAAAATAAACCCTCTCTTAAATTTAAGCATAAAATATCTTAAAATCAGTATTACGGTAATGCGTAATACGTATTACATTTAATATAGTTAAATAATATAAAACCTGTCAAATTTATCAATATTATAAAAGATTTTCCAAACTTTAGAGAATTTGAGTCCACCTACAGATCTAAATATCCAAATCCTATTTATCCACAATTTTCTCAATAAAAAACCCTGTTCTTGAGCAAAAATCACAAAATTTAAAAAATTTCAAAAAATACTTTACTTTTTATTTCCTTATGCAATACTACTATTAGTAATTAAAAATAAGATAAATGTGCAAATTATTACAAAATATAAAATTTAATTAAAATACAATTTTAAAAAATAATTAAATTTAAATGGAGGTTATCGTGATAAATAATTTTGTTAAAAATAAAACAAAGAAGATTTTAACACTTACTTTACTTGCAAGCTTTATTTGTGCTTCAAGCAATGTTTTTGCAGTAAAAAATAGCGCTTTTCTTCCAGTAGATACAACCGGAAGAAAAGCCAAGCATACTCCTTCCTATTCACATAAAAAGTCAAATAGAACTAGACCCCAAACCCCATCCATAATCCATGCTGATAGTTTTACACAAACAACTCCCGCAAGACCTACAACCCCAATTGAAACACAAACAGATCTAGAAATTTCTACAAAAATGGAGTTAGATCAACCTACAATTACTACTAACGGACAAGCTGAGGCTACTGTCTCCCAAGAAACACAGCCCGCAATAATTCCTGTAACAATTATTGAACAATCAACTGAACAAGTTAACGGATCAGTTCAAAAAGAAGTTATGAACTTAGAAAATCCTACTCCAACTTTAAAAAATCCTACTTCACCCGTATTAGGTCAACAAGCACTTAGGCTAACACAGCCATCAAGAGACCCGGAAGATCCTCGTGATCCAAGAAGGGGCACACCAGGTATTCAAAAACCAAGTAAAAGCAAAGTTAAAAAATTTATTACTGAAATACCAAGAAATATTTGGATGTTCATAAAAAAACACCCACTTTTAACATTCTCGGGTGTGACTATCGTGGCAACAGCAACTGGCTATTGTTTAGTGCCTAGTTTTCATAATGCTATAAATTCTGGTGTACATAATTTAGGTGTATTTGCTTTTAATAAATTGGGACAATTTACAGGAGAAATGCAAAGATTACAAAATGCACATCAAATACAAATGGCTGGTTATCAAGATCAAACAGCTTTGCAACAGTCACAACTAACTGCACAGCAAATCCAAATTACTAACTTACAATCCCAACTTACAAATGCTATACAACACCCACAATGCCCAAGTTGCCCACAAGTTGCATGCCCTACATGCCCCCCACAAATTCAATGTCCACAAACTAATTGTACTGCTTGCCCAACTCCACAACCATGTCCTGCACAACCAAGTTGTCCAAATTTACACCAACAACTTTCCGATATGTCGTTACCTCATACTTTTGCCGAATGGTTAGGGGCAAAATGCATAACGGGTAGAAAATAATTTATTTGGAGAAATGATATGAAAAAATTTAAAAAGATAATTTTAATTTTATTGTTAACGATAACTAACAATTATATTATTGCAATGGAAGATCAACGTGTGAAAGGACAACATTTTCAAAATACTATCCAATATTTATCAACTCATATTTGCGCAGATATTGCAAAATACATTTCAAATACGGAAAAAATGAAATTTGGGGTTAATGAAGAAATAGATTTATACCCATTTATGTTAACTTTTTTATCCAACTATTTTAAAGTTAATGAAGAAAACGAAGAAATCTTTGTAAATTTATTTATAACAAATTATGAAAGAATTATAGATTCAATTGTAGAAGGTTTAGCTTTATATTTAAATGGACGTGGTGAAAATAATGGTACTAAACGTATTATTACTTATTTAAATTCAAATGAAATTTCGAAATTTGATATAAATCAAAATGACCCAATTAGCAATTTTTTCAAAAGATTACTTGATAATCATCTTTTTCGAATAGAAAATGCAGAAGATTTTATAAAAACAAAGCTTCAAGAATTAACTGAAAAACTCAATATAGAAAGCATTTTACGAATAATGCGAAAAGAGAATGAAATAATTGATTTGGCAAGCGTACTGGATCAATTAAACAAAGAGAACTATCAAGAAGATGATGAACATACAGAAAATCCTTTACCAACACCATGCCATTCTTCGTCTCTTCCGGGCCCTATTTCTTTTTTACTTGAACCAAGCAGAAGACAAACACCACAACAACAAGAAATTGCACCTAAAACAGAACCAGAGGAAATTCATGCACCAATAGGAATAATACAACAACCACAAAAAGATATTATATCGGTTAATAAAAGTGATAAAGAACAAACACAAATGCCTGCAACTAGGTCATTGAAAAATAAATTATTTTATTCTTTAGTGCCAGCGTGTGTTTATGGAGGTATTGAAGCATTGGATTTTTATTATCATCCTCATAGTATGGTATATAGAATTTCTGATCCAAGGGTCATAAAAACAATATTAACTACATCAGGAACAATAATAGGGTTTATGGAACGTCAAAATATTAAAAAGTTAGGACAAAAAACTTTAAATTGGATTTGTAGCCAATTTAAAAAGAAAGAAACACATTAATTTAATTTATTATTAATTATTTATAGGAGGTCATTATGAAAAAAATGAAAAAAATATTAACAATAATTTTTGGAATAAGTTTAAGTCTTTGTTCTACATCTTATGCAATGCAAGATCTTTCTGAATTATATAAAGAATTAAACCAAGCAGAAGCAGATTCAGGTGTAGATGTTACAAATCCAGAAATTGATGCTGATATAGAAGCTTTTAGAAACGCTGTTACAGATTTAACAGATCCCCAAGCTTCAGAAAGAGCAAAGACATATGTTTCCCAAGAAATAGCAAAAAAAGATAAAGCTATAAATACAATTGTAGCAATTAGAATGCATGAGGGTTTAATACGTGCAAATAATGCTAGAATAGCAAGTTTACGCTTGCAATTCCAAGCTTCTACTGAGAGGCAACGTGAATTAGAACAACAATATGAAAGAGAAATCTTAGATCCTTTAATTACCAATTTAAAAAATAAAATAAACGACTCTACTTTAAGTAAAAATACCAAAACTAGATTGGAAAAGGACATAATAGATACTAACAGATCCAATATAACAACACAACAAAAATTAAATATTTTACAAGAAAAATTACGTGATTTATTAGTTCTCACTCAACAAATTAATACTAATTAGGATTATCAAAAATGAAAGCTTTTAAAAAAATAAAATTAAGTTTGTTTTTTAGCTTTTTAACTTTAGTTTCAATTTATCCTATAAGCTTTGTAGACAAAATAAATCAAATAAATCGAGAGTTTGCACTGCGCAGTGCAAACTCTCAGAATATAAATGATAGAATAAATCTTGTTACTCAAGCTTTAAATGATTTAAATAATTATGTTGAACATAATATTACTACAATGCAAACTATTTGTTCAAAATATAATTTAGAAATTAATTTTTTCAGAAACTTAGAAAATGCTTTAAATTTTACAATTTTAAGCAATATTGGTGAAAATATTGATTTAAATTATCAAGACTTATTTAATTCAATAGAGAGGCTAAATAGAAACTTTCATTTAAAAAAAGCTCGTAGACAAGACCTAATTACATTAAATAATTTTATGTTAAGGGTCGAACAATCATTACAAAATTTAATAATATTTCAAAGAGTTGTTACACAAAATTTAGAAAATCAATACAATATGATTCTTCAACAATTAAATTCTTTGAGAGATTTAACTGCACGAGAAAGTGAAAACGCACGAATACGCGTGCAACAAGAAAACCAAATACTACAAAATCAACTTAGAACTAATCGCATATTAGAAGCAAAAATAGAAATTTTACAGCAAGCTTTAGCACGTTTAAGAATTTAAAATAATTAATTTTGTTTAAAAATAAAGAGAGTGTATAAGGAATTCTTATACACTCTCTTTATTTTTAAAATCACAAATATCTAAAACAATAAACCAAGATCAAGTCGTAAAAAATAACCTTCGGCCGAACTATTTTGCATAGGCAAATAATAACCAGCACCAAAATTAGTATTTAAAACTAGTTTATTAAAATAAAAATTATAACCAATATTACCATCAAATTTATTAGCAAAAATTGCTGGATTTTGCGAAGCTGTTGTATCAATATTTTTTGAATTTAATAAATAATAACTAAAATTATCTCTTGAATCGTCTGGAACTTCAAAATGTCCACTTGTATCAAATGTTGTATCTGCAACTGCATATTCATTTTCAGTAAAATTTTTCAATTTTACTTCTTCCTCTTCTCTTGCAATAAAACCATATCCCAAAGATATATCAAATTTAGAAAGATTTAATAACAATTTTAATTTAAAATCTATCTGACTTCCTGGAGAAACATTAACGTTTTGAGCCAAAATATTAGCCGCAGGAATTAACGACTGATTATTTTGATTATCTTTACCCAAAAGATAATATTGTCCCCAATTTGCACCCTTGATAGATAGTATTCTTGTTTGTGAATTTTCAAAAAGGTATTGATATTTTAATTCCAAAAAACAATCAAGAGTATTTTTACTATCTACCCATAAATTAAAAACAGAATCCATTCCCAAATTTATACCAAAGTGCCCACCGTTACCATTAATAGGCTCAAATAAAACTTTGCCTTTTGATTTATTAGAAGTAGGAATAACTATACCAGCATATAAAAAAATACTATTCTTATTTTCTAAAACGTTTAAACCTAAATTTAAATATAAATCAGAAATACCACCCCTACTTTTTGATCCCCCAATTACAGAATTAATTAATTTTTCTTGCATTTTTGTGTCTGGATTAATAATAGAAGCTGGGTGTTCTAAAGTATTTTCATATTCACCAGTTAAATATTCTTGAATAATATTTGAATTTTCATCTGTATCATAACCACTTGGTGAAAATTGGGCTTTTAAGTTGTTTTTTGATTCTATAAATGGAATGGTAAGTTTTAAATATAATTTTTCAAAAAAATGAAAGTTATATAAAAAGTTTAAATTTAAACCATAAAGATATGATTTTGGTGATAATTTAACCAAAGACTGCCTTGGTGCAACTGGACCTCCTAACGTAAAATGCACCAAAAAATCATGATAAACATCCATTGTTTGATTAAAGTCAGATACCTGAATATTATTTGTTTCATTTACACCAAAATATTTCCCCAAATCTTTGCTATTTGTTGATTCAAAATAAAAAAGCGAAGCATCAATATCAAAATTTAATCTTGTTTTTTCAGCAAAATCCTTTTGATAAAGAATAAAATCAGAAAAATTTTTATTTGGAACTAAAAATTGGGTATCAAGTTGTCGCAAATATGTCTTATTTGTATAAGAAAAAATGTAATTAAAATTTAAAAAATTAGAAAAAATAAAAACTGTCAAAAATAATTTTTGAAAAAAATTCTTATAAAAATTCATTACTTGCTCCCGGGGGTTTGATTATAAAATTTTATTTTATCTATATTCTCACGGTTGAAAGATCCTCTAATTGTCGCACAGCTTGTGAGACAATTTAGCGTCACACGCTGTGACACTATTTAACCTTTTTCTTCTTTATCACTACCCTTTTATCCACTTTGCTTTTACTTTTTTTAGCTAAAAATTCTTGTTTTTCAAATTCTGACTCAATTTCCTGAATTGTAGGCAAACTACTTTTCAAATTTTTAGGTAATTTTTTGGTAATTTCGGTTTGATACCCTGCTACTCCCATAGGCTTATTAATATCTCTTAATGCATATTCTGCAACAATATTATCTTTAGTCTGACACAATAAAAGACCAATTGTAGGATTATCATGTTCACTTTTAAGCTGATCGTCTATAGCAGAAAGATAAAAATTTAACTGACCGGCATCCCTTGGATCAAATTCTTTAGCTTTTAACTCAATAACAACAAAACATCGTAATTTAAAATGATAAAATAAAAGATCAATATAAAAATCTTTATTACCTACTTCAAGATGATATTGCCTTGCAATAAAAGAAAAACCCTTGCCTAATTCAAGCAAAAGTTTCTGAACATTTTCTATCATGCCCTGTTCAATATCTCTTTCTACATGCTCATCATGCAAAGTGAGAAAATCAAAAACATATGGATCTTTAAGTGATTGTTGGGCTAAATCGGAGCATGGAACTGGCAGCGTTTTACTAAAATTTGTGATGGCTTTACCTTGCCTAAGATGTAAATTTGACTCAATTTGCATTTCAAGAATAGATCTACTCCAACCATGTTCTATTGCCTTTTTAGCATACCAAATGCGATCTTGATTATTTTTGAGCTTTTGCATAATTACAACATTATGAAACCACGGAACATTAAAAAATGGAAGATCTTCTAATTGTCGCGCAGCTTGCGCGACAATTTCATAAGTCGAAAAAAATATCATCATTCTATATAAATTAGCTCGAGAAAACCCGCCCATTGAAGGAAAAGATTGTTGTAAATCTTTTGCCAATTTCTCTATAATTTTGGTTCCCCATTTACTCTCTTTTTGTTTTTGAACAATAACTTTACCAATAAACCAATAAAGCTTAATTAATTCTTTATTTGCAGCAAGAATAGCTTTAACCTGAGATTCTTTGATTTGCTCTTTTATTTTTACAAATGTATTTAAATAATCTTTACCAAGTTCAGATTTAATTTTTTCTTTTTTTCTCTCAATTAATTTTCTTGCCAT
>JAIPGX010000018.1 GCA_021735465.1 Candidatus Babeliales bacterium
TTTATTGTTCCATTATTTTGAGTAATAATTTCATAAACAATTGCAAGCCCTAAACCCATATTCTTTTTTTCAGTAGAAACATAGGGCATAAAAAGTCTACTTTTTACACTTGCCGGCATACCTGGACCATTATCTGTTATTAATAATTCAAGTTGATTTAAACCAGATTTAAAACTTGTTTTAATTATAATTTTTTTTTCGTTTTGTAATTTATATTGTAATAGTGCTCTAATACTGTTATCTAATAAATTAATAATAACTCTTTTGATTTTTTGTTTATCTATTTTTAAGCTTGGCAAAAATTCTTGAAAGTCATAACAAAAATCAATTTCTGGATAACTAACTTTATATAAACAAACAACTGATTTTATTATTTCGTTTAAATCTAAAGCCTCTATATTATTTATAGATAATTGCTCAAATTCTGAAAAATTAGTAACTAAATCTTTTATAATTTTTACATGATTCAAAATAGTATTTGTACAGTCTGTAAAAACTGTATTTTCACCAAAATTCTCACTAAACCTGCGCTGCAATCTCTGTGTAGCAAGCTGTATAGGCGTTAATGGATTTTTAATTTCATGTGCCATTTGTTTTGCAGCTTGCTGCCAGGTTTTTATTTTATTAATTTTAACTATATCACTTAAATCTTCGATAATAATTAAAAGGCCTGTACCAATATTAGATCTTACAATATTAGCTTTAGTAAAAGAGCTATTCATATGAGTTAAATGCACCAAAATAGTTTTTTGTTCAGATTTAAAAGAAAAAGTTATTTCTTTTGTTAATTGTTGTTTTCCACTGGAATTAAGTATTCTTACAAGTTCAAAAAATTTGTCTTTAATTTCTTTTCCAAAAAAATTTATCTTCTTATTCTTAAAACGATCTAAATTTAAATACTTTTTAACAAGCTCTTTTGAGGCAGAATTATAGCTCAAAATTCTGCCAAATTTATCTACATAAAAAAATGCTTCTTTCAAGTTTTCTAAAATCATAAACATTTCTTTATTTTGTTGAGCCAACTTATTATGTGCTTGTTGTATGGTTTTAGACATTTCATTAAAACCTATTGCCAATTTTTTTAAATCACTATCAGGATCATAATTAATTTGTACATCCCAAGAGCCTTGTTTAATTTTATCTATAGCATTTAAAAGTTCTTGAATTGGCTTACTTATTCCTTTTGCTAAATAAAAAGCACACCAAATAGAAAGAAATAAAATTAACAAAGTAACTAAAATAAAAGTCAAAAAATAACTCCAATAAATTGGATTTTTCATTGATTTTAATTGTTCATAATCTGCAATAGAATTTTGAATATCGATAAGTGCATATCTAATATTTTCTGGATATCTATAAATTAGTACTAATAAATAATCTTGTAGACTATTTATGCAATATAAAGAACCATAAAAGTCAAAGAGCTTTGTTTTACTCTCTATAATATTATCAGTTATATTCTTTGTTAAATTGTTATCAAAAATAATATTTAAAAATTTTCTTTTTAAATTAAGCATGGTTCGATCGTTAAGTTTTCTAAACTTTCGCCATGTCTTAATTTCTTTTTCTAAAGAATCATTAAATTCTTTATTAGTTTTTGGCCACAAATAAATTTCATAATTATTAAAATTGTCAGATTTAATTTTTTGATTAATTTGATCTAATTCAAGAACAGACAATTCGTTAAAACTATTTCTTAATTCAGTTCTAATATCGTTCGTCTGAACTTGATGCAAAATAAGAGCATTTTGCAAACCTGTTTGAATCCGAGCATCAAACCAGTTATCTATCCCTGTTGTAATTAATTTTCCCGCAACAAAAAATACAAAAAAAGAGGGTATAACTGAAAAAATTGTAAACGCAAATAACAAGTTTTTTTTAAAATTACTTCCAGCACTTTTTCTGCGCAACTCTACAAACAATTTTATACTTTGTCTTATTATTATATAAAGCAATGCAATTATAACAACAATATGCAAATTCATAAGAAGAAACAAAAATGACCTATTTATTCCCCCACCTATAATGTGCTGTTTTCGTTGCAAAAAAAGTTCTAGCCACGTTGTTATAAACAACGCAACAATACTAACGACTATTATTTGCCAACGCTTCTTTGTTTGTGCGATCACTTTATATTTTTAATCCCTACTTCTTTTAACTGATCATCGCTAACAATCGATGGTGTATCAAGCATTGGACAAGATCCACTTTGTGTTTTAGGAAATGCTATAACATCTCTGATAGAATTTACTTTTGCAAGTATCATAATAAGCCTATCAATACCAAAAGCAAGGCCCCCTATTGGCGGGAAACCCATCTGCAAGGCTTCAAGTAAAAATCCAAATTGTTCTTGATAAACTTTTTTTGGGATACCAAGAAAATCAAACATTTTTCTTTGGGTTTCAAGATCAGATATACGAATAGAACCTCCACCAACTTCTTGACCATTGCAAACAAGATCATAAGCTCGAGCTAAAATTTTTGATTTGTCAGACATACTATCCCAATCTTTTTGTGCAGGAGAAGTAAATGGATGATGTTTTGCTGCCCATTTGTTTGATTGCTTATCCCATTCAAATAATGGAAAGTCTGTGACCCACAAAAAATTATACTCTTCTTTATTAATCAAATTTAAATTTTGCGCTAACTCTACACGCAATTTGCCAAGGGCAGTCCAGGCATTTTCATAATCATCAGCAATAATAAAAAGCGTATCTTGTAAATCAAGATCAGGAATAATTGTTTTTAACTTATCATAAAAATTTTCTGGAATATATTTGGCAATCGAAGACTGTATACTTTTATCTTCTTTAAATTTTATATAAATTAACCCCTTGCAACCAAGAGTCTTATTCGCAAATTCTGTCCACTTATCTAACTCTGATCGTGAAAAATTTTTATTTTTTATAACAATTCCACCAACTTTTCCAGCCTTACTAATAATGGACTGCAAAAAGCTGAGTTCAACAGACTCAAATATTTTTGTAAAATCACGTATTTCTAAGCCAAATCTGGTATCCGGCGCATCGGTGCCAAATTTATCAAAAACTTCCTGAAAAGTATATCTTGGGAGTGGCAACTTGAGTGCCTTATTGAAGATTTTTTGCCAAATCTTGCCTAACAAATTTTCGCAAACTTCTTGTATATCTGATTCATTAATGAAAGACATTTCCATGTCCATTTGCGTAAATTCAGGTTGTCTGTTTGCCCTCAAATTTTCATCTCTAAAACAGCGAGCAATTTGAAAATATTTATCAAAACCTGCTGCCATTAATAATTGCTTGTACATCTGTGGAGATTGTGGTAATGCATAAAATTTGCCTTGCTGTAATCTACAAGGCACTAAAAAATCTCGTGCTCCCTCGGGTGTACTTTTTGATAAAATAGGTGTTTCAATTTCATAAAAACCTTGTTCATGAAAATATTCGCGCATTGTAAAAATTACTTTATCTCTAAGTGCAATAATTTCTTGCATCTTAGGCCTACGTAAATCCAAATATCTATATTTTAAGCGCAAATCTTCATCAACATTATCTGTATCTTCTAGTTGATATGGTAAAGGCTTACAAGTATTCAAAATTGTTAATTTTGTAACTACAACTTCAAATTTTCCAGTCGGCATATCTGGATTTATCGCAGATCTTTTTAAAACTTTACCAGAAACGGAAATAACAAATTCTGCTCGAATATTTTTTGCTAATTCTGCTATTTCAGCATTATCTTGAGTATTTATAACAAGTTGAATAAGACCTGTACGATCGCGAAGATCAATAAAAATTATGCTCCCAAGGTCTCTTCTTTTATTAACCCAGCCAGATAAATAAATTTCTTTATTTAAAAAATTTTCGTTTACTTTGCCACAATAAACAGATCTTTGAAATTGCATACTTTAGCCTTTATTAATAAAAATTTTTATAGATTTATTAATTTAAGGCAATTTTTTTCGAATTGCAAGATTTATGCCCCTAGTTTACATGTAGGGTCTAACACACTCTTAACTGCACGAAACGCGCAGTTAATTTGTATTAACAAATATAAAAAAATTTAAAATTTATATATTTTAAGCTAAAATACCAATTGGCTGCGCCTTTGCGTGCAGCCACAAAGTGAGTTAGGCCCTAGTATGTACTAGGGCCGTAAAAATATCCTGTAAGTAAAACTTCTAGAACTTATAAGTCAAAGAAATATCCATAAAGCCAGCAGTATGATCTGAAATTCTATAATCTGCTGGATTTACAGTGCCTGCGGCAGAAGCCGGAATATTGCCACTAATATATTTATCGTAATAATCATCAGCAAATTTTGCACCCTTAATATCTTTATAATATGAACCAGGAAAGAATATTGCAAAAATACCCTCTAAAGTTAAATTCTTTAACAATTCATAGCTAGATATTAAATTTAATTCTGTACCTTTAAATTTACTTGCCTTAGTATCTGATATAGGATTTCCAGTTGAAGAATCATATTTTAAAGAACTTTTTGCTTTCCAGTAAAATAATAAATTTGGATTTAATTTAAGTTTTTTTGGTGTCCAAGTTGTACCAAAACCTAAAACATGAAGATCGGTAAACATTGTGTTGCTGCTTACATCATCAGTAGCTTCATTATTTCTTATACTTACAGGTTGCTTAATTGTACGTTCACCTAGTACAAACTTACTTTCAACGCGTTTACCCTGGTACAATTCATGCAAACCAATGAAACCATGATAAGTTTTATTTGATTCTACAGTGTGTGGATTACCATCACCAGAGGCATATGCATAAGATGCTGCAAACTTTAAATTCCATTTTTTTAAATTATAAAGTGTATCAATGGTTGCCATCCAACCTCTAAGCTTATTTTTATATGCCTGTCTAAATCTATTATTCCAGACAGGTTGTGCAGCCGTAGCTTGAGCATTGTAAACAACACCAGTTTGTGGCCCTCCAGCAGGCAACGTACCAATACTCGCACCATTTGTAGATTCAGTATAATTTTTTACTAAATCCTGACTGCCAGACCATACAACAACTCTATTACTAAAATTAGGATCTGTAATTGTTAATTTATCGTAATACTCATATAAGCTAGCAGTAGTATTATTTACACTCGATTTTAATTGATTCCTATCAACTGCATATAATTTTTCTTCACCAAAATTAAATGCAGTTTCACCACCAATCTCAAAATTACCCAAATAATATTCAACAGCTAAACCGTAAGATCCAAGATTAGTCTTAGAATCATTTTTGAACCAAACTTTTTGAGCAGAAGCTGTATTATAAAATACATAAGGCTCTATTCTAAGGTCACCAACTGTCTCTCTGTTTTTAATAGGCTTAATTTTTAATCTTGCTGCCCAAAGATCATCATCCTGCGCCACACCCATCCAAGGGTTTTTCCATCTTCCAACATGATTCTTTTTTGCATCATTATAGGTATCTGAAAGCGTAGTACTTTTATCTTCAAATTTTGCATAATACAAGTAGTAAGAAAGAATATCCTTAATTAAAGTGCCCTTAATATACATTCCAGGAGCATATGAATCTGTACTATAGCTAAAAAGTCCTAAATCTTCATAAACTGAACCATAATATGGACCAAAAGCAATACCACGACCTAATTTAAAGGGAAACCAACCAATTTTGAAAAAATGTAAATTTTCATAATCTGAATTAAATATGGAGTTAAAACTGAATTTCATCCATGCATTACTAAACCATGGAACAGCCCTTGTGCTTCTGTGATCGTGACTTCCTAAAGAAAGAGATCCTAATTTAATTTCAGCAGGAGAAGAATTTTTATAACCATTTAAAACACCCCATTTAACCTTACTATTCAAATCAAACAATGCTTCAAAAGCCTTGTGTCCATATTTTTTTTTCCCATAAATAAGATTGAATACCAAATCTATATTACTTTTAAACAATCCAAATTGATCTGGAATTTTATTGTTCAAATAAACAGCATCATCGTAAAACACGTAGTCGGTTTTTAATTTTCCAGTAAAAACTCCTTCAAAATCACCACGCGCAAATTTAAAAGGAGCTCCCATCTCGTCTGCTTCTCGAGCTAATTGAAGCGCATTTGTTTCATCTATTCTTAATGGAACTCTTTCTATGAAAATTTCATCTCCTGCATTACAATTAGCTAAAAATAAAAAACTAGCCAAAAGCAAATTACTCTTGCTGAACTTAGGCATCAAATAATCCTTTCTTTTTTTTGTAAAAAAAGTGTTATAAAAATTGAACTTAACGCATTTTTAAAAAAATAAGTTTGGACTTTTTGCTTTTTTTGTCAACTGAAAAGAAAGGATTATTCGATAAAAATTAAGATAAAAATAAATTCTTTGATTTTAATTTATTTAATTTGTTTTAATAAAAAATTTGGTTTTTTTAAACACATATCATAAACAGTCACGTCTTATAAAATAATATTTTTTAAAAAAACCAATTTCTTGATTTAACTATATCGTGTTATATTGTATTGAATTAAATTAATAAAAATTTTGGAGATTCAAAAAATGGAAAAAATTTTAAAGAAATTGCCGATAGGCATAAGTGATTTTAAGAAGGTTATAGAAAACAACTATTATTTTGTTGATAAATCTCCTTTTATAAGCGAGATTATAAATTCAAATGCTGAAGTTCTTCTTTTGCCACGCCCAAGAAGATTTGGTAAAACCATTAATATTTCTATGTTAAAATATTTTTTTGAAAAAACACAGATATCTAATAAACATTTATTCAAAGATCTTGATATAGAAAAATGTCAAAAATGCATGGACCATCAAGAAAAATATCCAGTAATATTTTTAACGTTTAAAGACATTAAAGAATTAGCTTGGAAAGAGGCGCATAATAAAATTAAAAATCTTATTTCAGAGGAATTCAATAGACACAAATATTTGTTAGATGGCAAAATTTTAGAAAGTCATGAAAAAAACATATTTAAAAACATTATTAATAGAAAAGCAGAGCAATTTGATTACGAAAATAGTTTAAAAAAATTAACAGAATATTTAACTAAATTTCACAATAAAAAACCAATATTGCTTATTGATGAATACGATTCGCCGATAACAGCAGGATTTATCAATAATTACTATAAAGATATCATAAGCTTTATGCGTGGATTATTGTGTGGAGGCCTTAAAGATAATGTTAATTTGGAAAAAGGGATAATTACCGGAGTTTTGAAGATAGCAAAAGAATCAATTTTTAGTGGCGTTAATAATTTAAAAACTTATTCTGTTTCAGAAGAAAAATTTTCTGAATATTTTGGTTTTTTACAAAAAGAAGTAGAAGAACTTTTTAAATATTACAAACTTGAAAACAAAATAGACGATGCTAAAAAATGGTATGATGGTTATAATTTTGGTAATAATAAAATATATAATCCATGGTCAATTTTAAATTTTGTCTCAGATATGGGCAATTCATTTAATATTTATTGGGTTAATACTAGTGATAATCAGCTTATCAGAGATTTAATCTCTAGAGGTGATGAGGAGCTAAAAACAGCTCTTGAAGATCTCCTTGCTGGAATTGATACTGAGTATAATATTAATGAAAACATTGTTTTTCCTGATATATACGGTATAAATTCAGCTGTTTTTAGTTTATTGCTTTTTAGCGGTTATTTAACTGCAACTAGAGTAAAAAAAGAGTATGTTAATCCCGTTAAACTTTCTATACCTAACCTGGAGGTTAGAACACTCTATGAAGATATTATAAGCTATTGGTTTGAAAAAAGTATTAATTTTAGTAGATATAAATTTATGCTTGAAAATTTACTTTCAGGCAATATTGAAGAATTTACAAAATATTTCACAAATTTTGTTATTTCTAGTTTCAGTAGTTTTGATTTACCAGAAAATGAATCAGAAAAAATTTACCATGCTTTTGTACTAGGCATGCTTGTTTCTTTAAGTAAAGATTACATAGTCAAATCTAATCGTGAAAGTGGTGATGGTCGTTATGATGTTATGCTTATACCTAAAGACAAAAATAAACTTGGTATTATCATTGAATTTAAAAAAGCCGATCCTAAAGAAACAATTGACCATGCCGTAAAACTTGCCATAGAACAAATTCATACAAAACAATATGCCCAAGAATTAAAAGATTTAGAAATCAAAAATATTTTATTCTTAGGCATTGCTTTTAAAGGCAAACAAGTACAAATTTTAAATAGCAAAAAATAATTTTTTATTTTTTTTCTAAAACTTTTTTTATAATATTTTTTGAATCAATCTGTTCAAAAGCCATTAATTCTTCTGGGCTTCCAGATCGAGGCAATTTTGTTACTGCTAGAATTTCTATATTAATAAAACTATTAATTAAATTGCTTGCAACAATTTGCCCAATGCCACCTTGAATATAATGATCTTCGACTGTAATAATTCTGTTACCAGATTTTTTTGCAACCTCTTTTATTGTATTTACATCAAGTGGCTTAACACTATAAAGATCAATAACAGATACAAAAATATTTTGTTTTTTTAATTCTTCATAAGCCTTTAAAGCTTGATCAACAGTTATGCCAGCGGCAATAATACAAGCTTGATCATTTTTAGATTGTTTTAAAATTTTGCAACCACCAATTTTAAATTCTTCATTTTTGTCATATAAAACTTGTGAATCAGGTCGCGAAGTTCTTAAATAAGAAATGCCATCATGATAATTAGCCATTAATTCTGTCAGTTTGTAAGTACTAACACCATCACTTGGGTATAAAATTATAGAATCTGGAATTGCAGCAAACATTGCAATATCTTCAAGAGCCATTTGAGAAGGACCGTCTTGGCCAATAGAAACACCGCAGTGTGAACCTACCAAACGCAAAGCATTCCTGCCAATGCCTGCCATACGAATTTGATCGTATGCCCTTGAAAAAAAACATCCAAAAGTTGCGGCAAATGGTATTTTGCCTCTTGCTTGTAATCCCGTGGCAATACCAACCATACTTTGTTCTGCAATAAAACATTGTATAAATTGTTCAGGAAATTCTTTTTCAAAAATTTCAGTATACGTAGAATTTTTTACATCTCCATCAATAGCAATAATATTTTTGCTTTGACGGCCAAGCGCTGCTAGTGCGTATCCAAACGCTTTTCTTGTTGCTATAGATTTATTTTTATCAAATAAATTACTATCTATATCTTGCGTTAAATTTATAGTTGTATTTTGCTTTTTATAATTTTCCCCTACTTCTATAGAATCAGGTAATTCTGGCACATATTTTGCTTGAACAAAATCTTTATCTATATCAGATTCAAAAAAATCTTTTAAATCTTTTATAATTACATCAAGTTCTTTTTTATCAAATGGTTTACCATGATAACCATTTTTATCTTGAATATCTTTTAGCCCATAGCCCTTATATGTTTTTGCAACCAAAACAATTGGCTGATTTTTTTGTTTATAAGCAATAGATAACGCATCAAAGATTTGCGTTATATCGTGACCATTAATAGCAATTGCACACCAGCCAAAACTTTCAAATTTTCTTACCAAACTATCTATATGATGATCCTCAATAGATTCACCCGATTGGCCTAGGCGATTGCAATCTACAATACCAATAAGATTATCTATTTTATAATAAGCCGCTATTTGCGCGGCCTCCCAAATAGAACCTTCAGCCAATTCACCATCACCCATAAGTACAAAAGTTTTGTAACTTAAATCGTCTTTTTTTGCATTAATAGCCATACCTAAACCAACTGCTAATCCTTGGCCTAAAGAGCCGGTAGCTGCCTCATTATATTTAAATCTTGGTGTAGGATGACCTTCTAAATTTGAATCAAATTTTCTTAAATTTAATAATTCTTGATCTGAAATAACACCAAGTTGCTTGTAAGCCGCATAAACTACAGGAATCGCATGCCCTTTTGATAAGATAAATCTGTCATTATTAGGATTATCAGAATTATTTAAATCATATTTTAAAAAATTAAAAAAAATTGCTGCTACAATATCAGCAGCAGACATACATGAAGTAGGATGACCGGATCTGCTTGCAGTAGTTGCCGTTATAGAATCTATACGTAAATTTAAAGCTACATTTTTTAAAAAAGATAATTTTTCTTTAGATAATTTATTTAGCATAATAAACCCTTTTTCTTATTTTATTTATACTTTATATTAATTAAATTTTATGTAAGTGTATAATTTAAATTGTTATTTTGTTATTAATTTTTGTTTATAAATATATTTGATTTATAAAATTACTATGGCAGAACAAATTACTAAATTTTTAAATAATTTCATATCCCCTGAATACAAGTGGAAGGCAAAAATATTTGAAAATTGGAAAACTATAATAGGCAATCTTAACGACAAAGCAAAAATAGAACGCATAGAAAAGAATATGCTATTGATCGGCGTTGAACATCCTGCCTGGGCGCAAGAACTTTTATTTTTATCTGACTTTATGAAAAAAAGAATAAATAATTTTTTGGGCAAAGATTATATAAAAGAAATTAGATTTAAAGTCATTAACTTTAATAAAAAAATATCTCATAAAACTAACAAAAGTGAAATTCTAAACAAAACACCCGATCAAGTTCATTTATTTTTAAACAACTTTGAAATAAACACTTTGCTTACTATTAAAGATCAAGAATTAAAAAAACTTTTAAAAGAATTTTGTTTTAGATGCAAATTAAAAAGAGAAGGGAAGTAGTATGTATTTTAATAGAAAATTTATTACTTTTTTTATAATATTTTTAATAAATTTTTCTTATGTTTATTCACAAGAACAAGACTCTGAATTACAAAACAATGGCAGTATAGAAATAATTAATTATGACGAATCCATAGAAAAAGAAATTCAAAATAGATTTTTATATTTAAAGGGATGCTATGAACATGCAAACAACAAAATGCTCCCCGCGCTAGTTAGTCTCAATAAAATATCTGATACATCTGATTATTCCTATAATCAAAAAATAAGATTGTATTTTGATCTTGAAAAATTTGATAAAATTATAGAATTAAAAGATATAATAAAAAATAAATTTAAAGATTCATGGGAGATACAATTCCTTCTTGCAAACTCATATTTAAATTTAAATCAAGATAAACAAGCAGAAGAAATCCTAAATGAATTAATAGAAAAATTTCCAGACAATGAACAAATAGCCTACTATAAAGCAGTATGTTACATAAAAAATATGCAACTAGCCAAAGCCCTAGAATTTATAGATAAATGCATAAAAAATAAGTCTTTAAGAAATCGAAAATTTCTTTTTTATTTTTTAAAATCAAAAATATACATTCAAATGGGTCTAAATCAAACAGCATTAGATTCTATAACAAAAAGTTTAAAACTTTTTCCTAAATTTGAAAAAGGCTGGTTATTAAAAGCATTACTTGAAGAGCAGTTGGGCAAAACCAACGCTGCAATTTCTGGATATAAAAAATTTTTAGATATCTTTGGAAGTGATATAAACGTTGAAAAACAATTAGCGCAACTACTTTTTTCTCAAGAACGCTTCAAAGAAGCATCTGAAATTTTAAGAAAAATGGATATTGATAATCCCGCTTTCTATTACAGCCTAGCCCTAACAGAATGGAAATCTGAAAATTTTGAAAAAGCAAAAATTGCAATAGATAGGGCGTTGCAAAAAATGCCAAATTCAAAAAAAATAAAACTTTTAAATATCGATATATTAATTTCTTTAAATAAAAAAGATGGTGCTTTAAATTTCTTAAAAAATTGGTTTAAAGAAACTCCAGAAGATAATAATATTGTACGATTTATTTTATTACTTAAATACGCAGGACTGGACCAAGAAAAAATAATAAACACACTTGAAGAATTACACAAAAATAAAACAAAAAATATTACGTTATTAATGGCTCTAGCAGATCTTTATTTAGAAAAAAATAATTATGAAAAAGTAGAAGAATTGTGTAACAAAATACTAGCACAAACAAAAGAAGAAAAATTAAAATCTAGAATTTTGTTTCAAAAAGCTTATGTAAATTTTCAAGCAAACAAGACTGATAAAATAGAAGAAATTTTAAAAAAAGCTATAAAATACCAAGATAATTATGCGCCAGCATACAACTTATTAGCGTATTATTACGCACAAAAAAATAAAAATTTAAATCAAGCCCTAGAATTAATTGAACTTGCTTTAAAGCTTGAAGCAAAATCTTCATGTTTTTTAGACACAAAAAGCTATATTTTATACAAAATGGGAAAAAATAAAGAAGCAATTAAAATATTGCAACAAGCGCTAAATTTATCACCTGATGATAAAATAATTAAAGAGCATTTGCTAGAAATTAAAAAAGAAAAATAAAATATGAAGAAAAAAAATTTATTTTTGGTAGCCGGAGGCTCTGGCGGCCACATTTTACCTGCATTACAACTAGGAAAAAAGTGGAAAGAAAAAAATTTAGATGGCAAAATTATTTTTGTTTCCAACAACAGTAATTTAGAAAAAAAAATTTTAGAAAATAATAATTTTTTAGACAAAATTATTTATTTAAACTTTAAAAATGTTCCAGGTAAAAAATTTTGGTTATATCCTGTTTTTTTATATTTTTTAATTTTAACTTTTTTTAAAAATTTTTATTATTTAACCAAATTTAAGCCAAAAGAAATCATAAGTACCGGCGGTTACTTTGCAATACCAACATGCATTTTATCCAGACTATTTAAAACTAAAATTAATCTCTATGAACTTAATTTTATGCCCGGTAAGGCTATAAAATTTTTAAGTAGCTTTGCTGATAATATTTTTATAGTTTTTGAACAAACAAGAGTTTTTTTTAAAAAAGAAAGTCACAAATGTTTATTGTGCAATTATCCAATAAGATTTGAATTAAAAGATAAAATTTTTGATAAAAATCTTATTTTAAAAAAATTAAACTTTTCTTCTGATAAAAAAACAATATTTTTATTAGGCGGTTCGCAGGGCTCGGTTTATTTAAATAATTTATTAAAAAATTCAATTTTAAATAATTTAAGTAATCTAAAAAATAAAGTGCAAATAATTCATCAAACAGGCGTGTTTGATAAAACTGATTGGCAAAATTTTTATAAAAATTTAAATATTCCCGCTATTATTTTTAGCTATAAGCATGAGATAAAAGATTACTATTTAATATCAGATTTGGTTATAGCAAGAGCAGGAGCAGGAACTCTTTTTGAATTAGAGTTTTTTCAAAAAAAGAGTTTTATAATTCCATTACAAACAAGTTATACCGACCATCAGTACGATAATGCTATAAATATTAGTGAAAGAAATAATGAACTTTTTATTGTAAAAACTGAAAAAGAAGTTTGTAAGAGTACAAACTTCTTTTTAGAAAATTTATTTTAAAAAATTATAAATTTTTATAAATAATTATTCTTCACTATTATAAACATAAAAGCTACAAAGCTCTTTAATTCTTTCATACAATTTTTCATTAATTAATTGATTAAAAGCTCTTTGTAACATCTGAATTTTTCCAGAATCTGGATTCAAATTTACAAGATCAGGTCCTTGTAAACAAATATTTTTTATTTTTCCAATAGTATTTTCTAACAATTTTCTATTTTGAGCATTAATACTTGGCAAACTTTTTAATAAATTACTTATTACCTTAACAACTCGAGCCGCAGAAAACTCACTTTCTCTCGATCTATCTCTTAAATTTAATATACAAAAAATATTTATATTATTTTTTAGGCAATTAACAATTTGCAAAAAGGTTTGTACACCGCCTTCTAAACATAAAACTGAATCCCCATCAGAACTATTTAGCATATAATCTGATACAAAAATATCATCGCCAAAATGTGTAGGTTGACCATCTTCGTTATATACAAAAATAAAATTGTGCACAAAGGGTGAACTGTCTGATGCATATGTTCCAGAATCAGTAACTATATTTGCAAAAACTTTTTTTGAATATTCAGGATGTTCATTAATATATTCGTTTATTAAAGTATTAGTGTCCGACTGTTCTTGATTTGGAGCACCACCTGTATAACCATATTCAATAACATGGTTACCGCCAAAAAATCTTTTGTTTCTTAAAAGCCTTCTTAAAAAATTTGTTGCTTGAGGTCCAAATCTTCTTGAATCGCCTATAAACTGAATTATTTTTTGATCTTCAGGCAAATTCATAAAATTTTGCATAAAATCACGTTTTAAATCTTTAAAATAATCAAGATTATTAGCATTTTCATCTTGTTCTTGTTTGCTAATAAAAAAAACATTATCTGAACTTACTCCTAATTCAGCCAATTGCTCTCTTTGTTCTTCACTTAATCTTTCATCAAATGGCAATAATGGTAATCTTGGTATCGACTGATCCTGCATGCAATTTAAATTAAAATTCGTCACAAAAAAATAAGTAATACTTAAAAAAAATATTTTTGAAAAAAGTCCCCAATTTTTAAAAATATTCATAAAATCCCCCCTAAATTTTTAATAAAAACAAGCAAATTTATTAAAAACTTAATAAAAATTTAAAACATAAAAAATTTCGTCAATACTATTTATATTTTAAATATAGCAAAAATAGAAATTAAATATCAAATAGAAATTAAATATTTGTCAGAAATTAAAAGATTTATATTTTTTTAACGCATTTATAAGCAGCATTTAATGCCCCAGGAATTCCACCAATTTGATTTGCCCAACAAGAACCTATATACAAATTTTTAACTGGTGTTTCGACATTAATAGACATTAATTTTGAATAAAATCGTTTTTTAGGGTTCCAGCTCCACGAGCAAGATGCTCCATCTGTATTATGAGTATATCTTTGATATGTATCAGGGGTTGCTACATCTGCAAATTCTATTTGATCTTTAAGATCAGGAATAATTTTAGAAACTTTTTCTATAAATCCGTTTTTAATTTTTTCTTTAAATTCAAGGTAAGAAGCTCTGTCTCCAACAATAAAATTTTTCTTCCAATCTTTTGGAGCTAACTCTTGAATCATTAAACATGATTTATTTTCAGGTGCCAATTTAGAATTAATAACAGAAGGCGAAAAAATAGATATTTCTCCAGTTAACCAATCACTTTTTAAATATTTTTTTAACAAATCATTTGAAATAGATAAACCAAAATAACCCGTAAAAAAACTTTCGCTAACAGGAGCTTTTTCAATTTTTTTCAACAAATCTTTAGAAATTAAATCTTTATTATCCAATAAATTTAAAAAAATATTTTTATAATCACATGCAGCAATAACTATATCTGCATCAAAATTTTGATTTTTACTTGAAACCCCAACTGCTTTGCCATCTTTTGTTAAAATTTTATCAACATAAGAATTTAGTCTTAATTCACCATCATTTTGTTTAAAATTATCAGCCAAAGTATTAGCAAAAAATTCAAACCCATTTTTTATTGTCCAATAATCATCAAAAATACAAACTAAGGCGCCTCCAAA
>JAIPGX010000019.1 GCA_021735465.1 Candidatus Babeliales bacterium
ATCCGGATCAATATCCCAAGCAACAAGCTCCATTTTTGCTTTTAAAGGCATAGAATACGTTTTGTCACTATAACGACATTCATCAACATTTATGGGAGTCTTCATGCCCACTCTTGAAAAACATTTTTTACAAATAATATAAGCTGCTGTATCTTTACCACAATATTCACATTTATTTTCATTTAATCTACTACAACCTGTTTTACTACATGAAGAACATTTCCAAGTATATCTATTAGTAATACCTTTTAAACTTGAACAGGTACATGCCCAATTTCCCAATTCATAACTTATATATTGCAAAGAAATGCGGTCATTATGTTCGATTGGAAAAGTATCTTTAAATACTTTTTCAAGTCCAATATTTTTTCTTTCAGATGGTAAAAAATCAAATTGGACAAAATCATTAAAAGATTTGGATTGAATCTCTATGAGGTTTGGTAAGCTAACAACCTCCTTGATTTTTCCAAAAGACTTTCTCAAAACTTTTTTTTCATTTTGAATTTGAGACATTCAGCAGCTCCCAGAAAACACACTACGTTAATTATAAAAAATTAAACTATAAATTACGATCCCCCTAAACACATACCCTTCTTAACCTTTAGAAACTAAATGGTTAACTTTCTAAAATTAGCCATTTTAAGATAATTTTAAAAAGTTAACCTAATATATTTTCTAAAAATTTATTATCTTATTTTATTTAAGATAATTCAACTTTTGCTCCAGCGCCCTCTAAAGCTTCTTTCATTTTTTTAGCTTCATCTTTATTTACGGCTTGAGCAACAACAGCTGGAACTGCTTCAGTCATATCTTTTGCCTCTTTTAAACCTAAAGAAGTAACTGCTCTTAATGCCTTAATAACTTTTATTTTTTCAGCACCAGAATCTTTTAAAGTAACAGTAAATTCGGTTTTTTCTTCTTCTGCTGGTTTACTTTCTGTAGGCGCAACTGCAGCCGCAGCTACAGGCATTGCAGCGGAAACCCCAAATTTTTCTTCTAAAGTTTTAACTAAATCGGCAACTTCTAAAAGTGATAATTTTTCTACTTTTTCAACTATTTCAGAGATATTCTTTGTTGACATTAGAACCTCACGTAACTATAAAACAATAATAAAATTATTAAATTAAACCAAAAACAAATCAACTACCCAACATTTATTTAACAAAAACAATATTTTTTGTCTATTTTTGCTCTTTTTCTGATATTTGTTTCAAAGTATAAAGCAAACGAATTACCATCAAGTTTAACAAAAATGCCAAATTTCGAGTTGGAGCTTGCATCGTTGCCAAAAATTGTGCCAATAAAACTTCTTTCGATGGTAAACTTGCAAGATAATTTACATCACTTTTAGAAAGCACTTTTGAATCAAAAAAACCAGAAATTATTTCCAAAAGTTCATTTTCTTTTGAAAAATTTACCAATTTCTTAGCAACAGAAGGGACTTCTTTTTGAGCAAAAACTAAACCAACTTGCCCCTTGAATTGATCACAAAAATTTTCTATTGATGAATCAGTATCTTTCGCAGCTATTTTCATCAACCTAGCTTTTGTAACCTTAAATAAACCACCGTCTTCACGTAAATCTTTACGCAAAGATTGCACCTTAGAAACATCAAGCCCTTTATAACCAATCAAAAAAGTTGCGTGGGAATCCGAAAACAATTTTCTTACATCCTTAACAACTGCTTCTTTTTGCTGACGATTCATTTTGAATACCCTTTATTATCTCAAATAACTTTAAATAATTTCATCAGGATTTAAAGTTATCCCTACACCCATGGTGGAAGAAATTATCAATTTTTTTATAAATTTTCCCTTAGATGTAGATGGTTTGCTTGATTTTACGGCACGCAATAAAGCTATAAGATTTTCAATTAGCTTATCAACACCAAAAGAAATTTTTCCAAACGATGCATGCACAATCCCGCCTTTATCATTTCTAAAGGAAACGCGACCTTTTTTAAGATCCGAAACTATTTGAGCAACATCCAAAGTTACTGTTCCTACTTTTTTATTTGGCAATAATCCTTTTGGACCCAAAATTTTTGCGACACGACCGACCAATCCCATTAAATCGGGAGTTGCAACAGCTACATCAAAACCGGTCCAACCACCTTCAATCTTTTCAATAAGATCTTCTGCGCCAACAAAATCAGCCCCAGCCTTTTTTGCTGCATCTTCGTGTTCGCCTTTTGCAAAAACAAGAATTTTGACCTCTTTACCCGTTCCGTTTGGAAGCAAAACAGAACCTCTAACGGTCTGCTCACCCTTAGAAGCATCTATACCCAATACTATGCTTGCATCAACAGACTCATTAAAATTAGCGTGAGAATTTTTAATAATAAAATCTAACGCAGATTTAGCATCTGTAATATTTGCTTCTTTTAATAAATTTTCAACTTCTATATGTTTTTTACCAATCTTGCTCATAGCAAAACCCAATTCAAGTAACTAAAATTAATCAACAACATTAAGCCCCATGCTTCTTGCGCTACCTTCTACTATTTTTTTAGCAGCTTCAATATCAAAAGCATTTAAATCTGGCATTTTAATTTTTGCTATTTCTTCTATCGCAGATTTACTAATTACTCCAGCAACATCTTTACCCGGAGTACTAGAACCCTTTTTAATATTGGCTTTTTTGCGAATTAATTCAGAAACTGGTGGAGTTTTTAAAACAAAATCAAATGTTTTGTCAACATATATAGTTATAAAAACTGGAACAGTTTCACCTTTGCGCTGAGCTGTAGCCGCATTAAATTTTTTGCAAAAATCCATTATAGCCACACCATGTTGCCCCAAAGAAGAACCTACTGGAGGAGCTGGCGTAGCACCACCACCCGGAATTTGCAATTTTACACTTGCTTTAACTTTTTTAGCCATATGCTAAGACCTATTAATTAATTTAAATTTAAATTATAACTACTTTTTAACTTGATCAAATCCCAATTCAACAGGAGTAAGTCTTCCAAAAATACTTACCATTACAGTAAGCTTTTCTCTTTCTTCGTCCATTTTATCCACTATCCCAACAAAACCCGCAAAAGGTCCATTAGAAATATGAATTTCGCTACCAACAGAAAAAATCTGTTCCTGTGCAGCTACAGGAAGCTTTCCACTTATTTGAGCAAATATACGCTCAACTTCTTTATCTGAAAGAGAAACCGGATTTCTACCTCCCAAAAACCTTGATACTCTAGGAATAGAAGCAACAAGCCTAAAAGACTCGCCTGTCAGTTCCATATTTACCAACAGATATCCCGGGAAAATTTTTTCCCTTGTATCTTTTTTGTCATCTGCAAACAAACTTACAACTTCGCTAGAAGGAACTAGAACATCACCAAAGAGTTCTTGGGCATCCTCCTCCTGAATGCGTTTTTCTAAGTCTGCTTTAACAACATCTTCAAAGCCTGTATAAACCTGAATTACATACCAACGTTTCATTGCTTAACCGTAAACTTCCTGCATAAATAAACAAAACTTCACTGGCTTAAAAACTTATTAACTTCCTGATAAGCATTCCAATTACCGCATCCATGCTGCCTAGAACAATTGCCAATACTATTGTTATAAAACAAACAATAATTGTTGAGCCTATCAATTCATCTTTGCTTGGCCAAGTTATCTTAAAAATTTCAGCTTTAACTTCATTCAAAAAAGCAAGAGCTTTATTCATTATATTCCTCAATTTTTAAACTGGCAACTACAAAATAAAATGGCAGGCCAGGAGGGACTTGAACCCCCAACCGGCGGATTTGGAGTCCGCTGCTCTACCAATTGAGCCACTGGCCTATAAAATTACTTTGTTTCTTTATGTTCCAAATGTTTTCGACATTTAGAACAATACTTACTTAAATTTAATTTTCCAAACTGTCTCTTTTTGGAAACCTGCTTAGAATAATTTCTAGACTTACATCCTTTACATTCAAGATGTATTATCGTTCTAGCCTTAGCCATATTTTTATAACTTTCCTAAAATTTTAAACCCAACCCTTGTAATGGAGCCCGCGACCGGGATTGAACCGGTGACCTCTCCCTTACCAAGGAAGTGCTCTACCAACTGAGCTACGTGGGCTCATTAAATTCGAACTGGAGCTGGCAACTGGACTCGAACCAGCGACCTGCTGATTACAAATCAGCTGCTCTACCAACTGAGCTATGCCAGCTTTTAATATAAACTTTTCAAAAAACTAAAAACTGGAGCGGGAAACGGGTCTCGAACCCGCAACCTACAGCTTGGAAGGCTGTCGCTCTAGCCAATTGAGCTATTCCCGCTTGAAAAATACAACAATTGGGGAGAACAGGATTCGAACCTGTGAAGGCAGTGCCAACGGATTTACAGTCCGTCCCCTTTAGCCACTCGGGAATCTCCCCTAAATTTCAATAAAAATATTTCAATATTCAACAAACAATTAAATAATATGATAGATGTTTTGTTCAATATTTCAACTTTTTTTTAAAAAATTTATAAGTATTTTTTAAAAAAATAAAAAAAACGCTATATTTTAATACTTATTAGCTTTTATTAATATCCAGAATTCTACTATACAAATCATCTTGATTATAGCTTAAAGAAATTTCTAAAATATTTTTTTTAAAATTTTCCTGATCTAATAAGTGTTTTATAACCTCTGGCCATTCAATAAGACACCAACTTTGCTTGTCAGTGACACAACTATGTAAAATTTCATCAAAACCCAAAGCTATAAACTCACTCAAGCTATTAATTCTATATAAATCGAAGTGATAATAAATATTAATACTATTTTCAGCTTTATAAATATTTACATAATTAAAAGTAGGGCTTGTTATTATTTCTTTTATGCCACAAGATCTTAAAATTTCTTTTATTAAAGAAGTTTTTCCTGCACCAAGAGGCCCTTTAAACGTCAAGATTTTGTAATTTTTTAAATTTGGCAAAATATAAATTTTGTTAATATTTTTTATATCTTTAAATCCAAACTTTATTTTCATATTTTTTGCTCTCACAAATTATTAAAGTTTTTTTATTTTTTTTTGTAATTTTTTATCTTTTTTTGATAAAAAATTAGATTTAGTTTGCCTATTTATTTTATGTAAATCTTCAAAATCTTTTTTAAACATTTCAGAATTACCCAAATCTTGCTCCATAAGTAAATCTAATGCTTTATTATTTTTATTATCAAAACCTTCAAATAAATCTTCAAATTTTTCAGTTTTTTCTAACTTATATATAAAATTTTTATTTTTAGTTTCTAAAATATTTTTTTCTACATCCTGAACAATACTATTTTGCACTAAATTATAAAAATCTTTAACACTTATATTATCTACACCAAAATTCGAACATTTATCTTTTAATTCTCTATCTAGTGTTACTAATAGTATTTCTTTTTCTTTGTTTTTTTCAACAAAATCTAAAATCCAGTCATCAGCAGATCTTTTTTGTCCTGAGTAAATAACAACAACACCTGCGTGTATTTCTCTTGTTGCATGCTTTGCATGCCCACCATCAAAAACTATAATAATCTGCAAATTTTCTTTTTTATTTTTGTAATAGCCAAGTTGTTTTACAAATTGTTCTCTTTGTTTAATTAATTTGCCTTTTTCTTTAGCAAAGGCATGCCTTAAAAGATTATAGCCATCAATTAATACTATCAAAAGATTTTCTCCATATCTAAATCTGAACTTGCTTGTAAAAAAAAAATTATATATGATTATTTTGTTAACTTCATTAATAAAAAGACAAGTAATTTCAAGTTTTACACTTTATTAAGAAAGAAAAATGTGTCAAGGCTTGCTTCTATAAAACAAAAAATATTGTCAATTAAAACGACAAAAAAAATAACTTATGCGGTTCGATTAGCCTCCAGGTCATTTTATGCAAGACTAGAAAAACAACAAGATATTTTACAACATTATAAACAAAGCACAAGCAATTTGCTTATGCAGCTTATAACAGAGATTCCAGAATGGAAACATAATATCTTATTTCCACAAGATGTATTAGACTCAACTCCTTTAATTATAGTTTGCTCTTCTACCAAAGGTCTTTGTGGCAGTTTTAATTCAAATTTATTCAGATATTTTACAAAAGTTTTTTTCAAAGAAGAACACCAAACATCAAAATTCATAACTATAGGCCAAAGAGCAACCAAATTTGTTAGTGAAAATAAATTTGGTGAAATAATAGATAGTTTTCCAGGATTAAAAGTAAATAATTTTGTCGATATTACAAATAAATTACACAACAAAATAATAGAAGCTGAAATACCATTTTCATCTGTTGTTTTTTACAGTAATTTTTTAAAAAATTTCTTTATACAAACACCTAAAAAAAGCTCTATTATCCCATTAATACTAGATAAAGAATCTAAAAAACAGGAAGTAGATTTAATTTGGGAACAAGACAAAGAACAAATACTTAGTCATGTAGCGACACTTTATATAAAAGGCAAAATTCTTGATACCCTTTTTCAATCTTTATTATCAGAAAATGCTGCAAGATTTGTGGCCATGGATTCTGCTACAACTAATGCAGAATCCATGTTAGAGAAATTGACCCTGCAGTATAACAAAGCAAGGCAAACACTGATAACGCAAGAAGTTGCAGAACTTTCTATAAATTTATAAAACCATATAAATTAAAAAAAAGCCTAATAAATTTTTACAAACTAATTTTTATTTTAGCTCCTAATTTTTCAAATTTTTCTTCTAATTTATCGTGCCCACGCCTCCAATGAGAAATACCCTTTATAATTGTATTTTGATCACAAGCAAGTCCTGCTATAACAAGGGCAGTACAAGCTCTTATATCACCTGCCAAAACCTCTTTTGCATGCATTTTTTTTACGCCTTTAACTAAAACCTTTGAATTATTTATGTGTGTAATATCAGCACCCATTTTTTTTAGTTCTTGCACGTGTAACAATCTATTCTCAAAAACCGTTTCTTCAATAATGCTTTCACCATCGGCTAAAGTTTGTAATACCATCATAGGAGCCTGTAAATCTGTCGGAAAACAAGGATATGGACCAGTTTTAAAACTTACAGCTTTAGGTTTTTTGCAAGCTTTAAATTTAATACTATTATCAGGATTAATAATAACCTCATGTCCCATTTCTGATAATTTTTCTAAAAATATATCCATGTGATCTGCTCGTGCATCAGGTAGCTCGATTTGCCCCCCAGAAAATGCAACGGCTGACAATAAAGATCCTGCTTCTAACCTATCAGGAATAATTTTGTGCTTTATTGTTTTAAATTCTTTAACGCCAGAAATTTTAATTGTTGCGGGAGGCAAAATTTCAATTTTTACACCCATTTTTTTCAAAACATCTAAAAAATCTAAAACTTCTGGTTCTAAAGCCGCATTAATAATAAAAGTATCTTTTGGCAAACTGGCAGCAAGCATAGCAATATTTTCCGTTGCACCAACACTTGGATATTCCAAAATTATTTTTTGCTGTTTTTTATTTTGTAAATTTTTATCTAAATTATTTACTTGTGCATATAAATAATCACTATTTTCTTCTATATTTACACCCATTTTTTTAAAATTATTCAAATGCAGATCTATAGGTCTTTTACCAATTAAACATCCTCCAGGAAGTGCAACTTTTGCTTTTTTAAATCGAGATAATAACGGCCCCATAACTAAAATAGAGGCTCGCATTTTGTTCATAACTTCTGGTTTAACTTCAAAATTGTTAATTGTAGAAGTATCAGCAATTAAAATCTTTTTTTCAGGATCAAAATCAACTTGTGCTCCCAAATCTTTTAATAAACTAATAGTTTGTAAAATATCTGCTGATTCAGGAACGTTGTATAATTCCGATTTGCCGCTAGTTAAAATTAAAGCAGCCATTATCGGCAAAGTCGCATTTTTAGAACCACTTAAATTTATTTTGCCATTTAATTTTTTCGATTTTTCTACAATAATATATTCAGTTGACATAAAATCTGCTCACTAATATTTTTTTTAAAAAAATTTTGATTAATTTTTGTAAATATTTTTATAAAATTTTAAACTTACTTTTTAAATTAAAATATAATTAATAAAATTTGCTACAATAAAAAAAGTTAATATTAATTAATAAATAAATAAAAGTTAAGTGAAAGTGTTTTTTTTATGGATATTTTAAATAAAAAAGGTCATTTGGAAATAATTTGCGGTTCAATGTTTTCCGGAAAAACTGAAGAACTATTAAGAAGATTAAAAAGAGCAGAATATGCAAAACAAAATATACTTACAATAAAACATCAAATAGATGATCGCAGAAAATCAACTTATATAACTTCTCATAACGGCCAAGAAAGATCTGCTTGTAACGTTAATAATGAACAAGAAAATATTAATAAAATATTAGAGTTAGCTCAAGACGTTCACGTTATAGGTATAGACGAAATCCAATTTTTTCCTACATCAATAATAGAAATTATTTGTAAATTAATAGAAAAAGGCAAAAGAGTAATTGCTGCAGGATTAGATTTAGATTTTAGAGGTGTGCCTTTTGGCATTATACCAACAGTTCTTGCAATAGCAGATGAAGTAACAAAACTTAAAGCAATATGTGTTATTTGCGGCAAAGATGCGCATCACACGCAAAGATTAGTCAATGGTAATCCAGCAAAATATGATGACCCTATTATTCTTGTAGGAGCCAGTGAATGTTATCAAGCAAGATGCAGAAATTGTTTTCAGATAGATAAAACTGCACAATTTTATTTAAACAAAAAAACAGAAAATATAAATTTATAAAATATAAAAAATAAAATATGTCTAAAATTAAAGCAAATTTTAAGTGCTCTTCTTGTGGTTATAATAGTTTCAAATGGCTTGGTTGCTGTCCAACTTGCAACGAATGGAATTGCTTTGTAGAAGAAATAGTAGATTCTTCTCAAGAAAAATTTATTAAATCAGGAAAAACAAAAGCAGTAAAACTAAAATTTTTAGATCAGATAGAAAATAGACAAATTAATAGAATAAATTCTGGAATTATTGAATGGGACAGAACTTTGGGTGGTGGCATTTTACCAGGGTCTTTTATAATTTTGACAGGTGACCCAGGGATAGGTAAATCAACTTTGTTGCTCCAAGTTGCAAATAAAATATCTCAAAATTATAAAGTTTTATATTTTTCCTCAGAAGAATCTTTGCAACAGATTAAAAATAGAGCTACCAGATTAAATATCGAAAATAACCCTAATTTATTGTTTTCGGATCAATCAGATTTAGAAAGCATTTTATTAACTGGACAAGAAATAAAACCTGATTTATTAATATTAGATTCAATACAAAATTGTCATATTAGTAACCAAAATAATATTATTCCTGGCAGCATAAGTTCTATAAAAGAAATCGGCTTTCATTTAATGAAACTTGCCAAAGAAAGCAATATAGCAATTTGCGTAACAGGCCATATAACAAAAGAAGGTTACATTGCTGGTCCCAAAATTTTAGAACACATAGTGGATGGCGTATTTTATTTACAAGGTGAAGATCGTTGGAATACAAGAATTTTGCGATCAGTAAAAAACAGGTTTGGCACAATAAATGAAGCTGGTTTTTTTGATATGCAAGAAAATGGTTTATCTGAAATTTTAAACATAAATCAACACTTATTACAGGATAATTCTTACGCGCCAGGATCAACTTTAATTACAAGTATTGAGGGCTCACGACCATTAATTTTAGAACTTCAAACATTATGCATAATGTCTAAATTTGGCATACCACAAAGAGTTGTTACTGGTTTAGATCCAAAAAGAGTTGTTTTGGTTGCAGCAATTTTAGAAAAATATTTGCATATAAAATTTAGCAGCCAGGATATTTTTTTTAAACTTAGTGGTAATTTTAAAATTAAAGATAGTTCAAGCGATTTAGGAATAGCTTTGGCCCTACTTTCTAGTTATTTTCAAAAACCATTACCAATTAAATCTGTTGCAATTGGAGAAATTAGTTTGACTGGACAAATTAAGGCTGCAAATCAAATTACTATTAGAATACAGGAAGCAGAAAAATTTGGTTTAGAAAAAATTTTTATTTCAAAAAATCAGCAAACACAAAATACAAAAAAAATTATAAAATTTGGTAGTGTTTATGAATTATTGAATTTATTTCCAGAGTAAAAATATAAGTGTTACCATGAAAAGAAAACAAACAAAAAAAGAAGAGTTTTTTAATAGCCTGTCTCATGGCATAGGCGCATTCTTAAGCCTTACAGGATTAGTTGGAATGCTATCTTTATCGCTAAACAAACATGATTCTTATCGAATTTTAAGTTCTGTTATTTATGGTACGAGCCTAATTTTATTATATTTATTTTCAACACTTTATCATGCAGCAACAAAAGAAAAATCCAAAAAAATTTTAAGAATTTTTGATCATGCTTCTATTTACGTTCTAATAGCAGGAACTTACACCCCATTTTGTTTAATTAGTATGCACGGATTATTGGGTTGGACAATTTTAACTATATTATGGGGGTTAACTTTTATTGGCATATTTTTAAAAATCTTTTTTACAGGTAAATACAATTTTGTTTCAACAGCCATATATTTGGCAATGGGCTGGATTGCTATCACTTTTTTTAAGCAGTTCATGGATACTATTTCTTTATCAGGTTTTTTATGGGTTGTTGCCGGTGGCCTTGCTTACACTTTTGGCACCGTTTTTTATGCACTAGAAACAGTAAGATTTTGTCATGTTATCTGGCATTTTTTTGTTATGCTTGGCAGCCTATGTCACTTTTTGGCAATATTTTTTTATGTTATATAAATTAAATAATTTTATTAGGAGAAAGTTATGATTAGTGATTATGATAAAAAATTAGCCGAAATTATTCATAGACATTTGCCAGGATTTAAAGCCTATCTTTTTGGATTAAAACTTAAAGATGTAGAATATTATGATTTAGAAATGGATATTGCCTTAGATATGGGAGAAACAATTGATCCTGCAATTATAGGTAATATATATTTTGACATCAAAAAAGAATTATTACCCATAACCGTTCATATTGTAGATATTAATAATATGTCAGACTTTTATCGAAAAAAAATTTTATCAAAAGGTGTATTGCTACACAATTAATAAATTTTTATAAAATTTATTAATTTAAAATAACTAACTGAAAAGCTTGTTCGCGTCCTAAATATCCTACACCTTCTAAAGACACTTCGCGAATTCGATCTTTACCTAATCTGTTCTTATTTTTAACGGTTAAATATGTATCAGTATTATAATTTCTTAAAAAAACCTGGTTTAATCCGAAGGTACATTCTAAAATCCATTGTGCATTAGGATTTGAAATACTAGTTTTTTTAAATTCTGGAAATTTTTTTTCATTTACAAGTAAATTGCCTTCAAAAAAGAGAGATTTTAATCCTATAAAATCACCTTTACGAACTACTACAAAGCGAGCTATATCCGGAGTTGTGTATGTATAACCAACATACAGACTATCCGCTCTCTTTATTACCGTAGAAAGAATTTGTTTATCAATATATAGATCATTTGCAAAAAGATATCCACCGCTTTCTCGTGATCTAAGAGCTATTACCGTACCCTCTTTTAGTAACCTTAAAGCTCTATATGTATCTCTTTTAGATATTTCAGCTTCTTCAAATTTTATTTCTTTCAGATATTTTGGTGGCAATGCAGAAAAAATATAATTACATGAGCTATAAAATAAAATTATAAAAATTAAAATTATCTTATTTACTGGCATAAAAACTCCCTTTCTTTTTTTAATTTTTTTTAAAAAATTATTTCAAATTTACCCAGCGCTTACGAACTGGGCTAACGAAAGTGTCACCCATAAAGGGTTCAATTGTTTTAATTATTTCAAAAATTTTACAGTTTCAATTTGTTTAACAATACTGCTTTGTTTTGTTTGAACATTAATAATTGTAACAGCATTTTCTTCTTGCTCTTGTTCTGACAAAACTAAAACAAATTTTGCTCCCATTTTATTAGCTTTATGCATTATATCATCGATATTTTGTTTATCTTGGCAAAATAAAATATCCGTACAAATGTTATTAAAATATAAATCGTTTGCTAATAAAAGAGCAAGAGTTTGTTGTTTTTCTGACATAGGCACAATTAAATTCAATACTGGAGCTTGGGGCAAATTAAGGTTATTGTTATTTTGCAATAAGGCTTCAAGATTTTCTAAATTAATACTTGCAGTTAGTTTATTTAAATTAAAACTGCTCGCAATAGCAAAAATAATTTGGGATTCAAGCGTACTACTAAATTCAAAAACAATTTTATTATTATCATTATTATTATTTTTTTTATTTTCAAAATCTAGATTTAACTTAGTATCAACAATAAAATTTACACTCAAAATTTGTAAAATATCCTGTAATTCAGAAAATTCTTTTTTGCATAATTTACATAATTTATTTTTATCTTGAACGCAATTTTGACAACCCAAAAAATTAATTTTCAAAACATAATTTTCTAGATTTAATTCATGATCAAAAATATTATCAAGAATTTTGATCAAATAACAAACTTGAAAAATATCTTTTGTATTTATTATTTCTAAATTTATTTTGGATAATTCTTGCCAAAAATATTTTTGTATAGATACAAAACCCGCAAAATCAGGTTTTATCTCTGTAAAATTATTATTAATCAAAACTTTTTTGATTTTACTTATTATAAAATTATATAAAATCATAAAACTCTCTGGGTACGTTTATTAAAATTAATTATAATTATATTATAGTCTAAATTATATAAGTTTAATATTTTTAAATTGCCGGAGATTTTCATGCAAAAAACAATTCTAATCCCTGGGGGCGCAGGATACATTGGTTCTCATACGGCATACCTCATGCAAAAATTAGGCTACAAAATAATAATTTTAGATAAATTTATTCATAACCAAAAATTTGATCACAATTGGGCAACAGTCATAAAAGCAGACTTTGCAGACAAAAATATTTTAGAACAAATTTTTACAGAAAATAACATAGAAGCTGTTATGCACTTCGCAGCATTTATAGAAGTTGGAGAATCAGTCAAAAAGCCTAAAGATTTTTATGAAAATAACGTTATAAAAACATTAAATTTATTAGATACAATGCTAAAATATAACGTAAAAAAATTTGTATTTTCTTCCAGTTGTGCCGTTTATGGCAACCCAATAAAATTGCCTTTAGACGAGAATCACCCAACAAACCCAATAAGTCCATATGGCAAAAACAAATTAATTGTAGAATTTGCATTACAAGATTATTTTAATGCTTATAATCTGCAATATGTTTCTTTAAGGTATTTTAATGCCGCCGGCGCATTACCAACAATTGGATTAGGCGAACAGCATAATCCTGAAACACATATTATCCCACTAATATTGCGAGCAATAAAAAATAAAAAAATCTTTAAAATATTTGGCTCAAATTACAATACTCCAGATAAAACGTGTATTCGCGATTATATTCATGTTTTAGATATAGCTCAAGCACATGTTTTAGCTTTAAAATATTTAGAGAATACTGCAAGATCTAATATTTTTAATTTGGGAACCGGACATGGATATTCTGTAAAAGAGATGGTTGAACATGCTCAAAAAATTTGCAAACAAGAACTTTTAATAGAAAATTGCGATGCCCGAGCTGGTGATGTTGATATTTTGGTTGCCAATTATAATAAAGCCAAAGAAAATTTAGGCTGGGAGCCCAAATTTTCTAGCTTAGATAATATTTTACAAAGTGCGCTTGAATGGGAAAATAGAATTAAATAATCTTACAATGCCTCTATTACCAAACCAATTAGACCGGCAAATAGCCCAATTACAAATATTCCAATTACTAATTGATCTTCCAAGTAAAATTCTATCTATTTGCCAAGTATTTAAAAATTTATATTTTAACAGTGCATTAGCAATTCTTTTTATAAAAGATTTTTCTTTTAAAGCAAGATCGTTTAAAACTATTTCTTCGGTTTCTTTAATTAAAGCTTTAACTGCTCCAACTACTTTTAAATCATATAAAGAATCATTCGGATCATATAAAGCAGATGTAAAAAAATAAACATGCTCTAAATCTAAAGATATGCCTTTGCTAACATAACCATTAGCAAAAAAACTTTTCTCGGCTACATACCCAGCCAACATAAATTTAATTTTATTTATAAAATCAGGATTAGTTTCTTTTTTTATATTTTTAGCAGGTACTGTTTTACCTCTATAAATAGTACATATTTTTAATATAGAAGTACTCTCCAAATCTATTCCTAATCTTCTTGCTACAAACACATGTGCGGCTTCATGTAACGCCGTCAAAGTTTCTTCTTTTTTTGAACTTAGATTATTATCCAAGCTACTAATTTGAAATATATTCGCACGATCTATAGCGCTTTTACATAATTGTATTTCTTTTTTAGTTTCTGGAGGCAATGTAGATTGCATTGATAAAATTTTTGAATCAACAAAAAGAAAATTTGAAACAATAAGCATAATAAAATAAAAAAACCTCGCCTTATACATCTTAAACCTCCATTTGCATAAATATAATTTATTTATTTTTAATTTTTTTAAAAAATATAAAATTCTAATATGAATTTAATTACAATTTATTCCCTATTATCAAAAAACACAAAAGCATTCAGTGTTTATACTGTTTGAATTTTTTTTAATTTTTTTCAAAAAAATAGTTTCACATAATCAAGCAGAAACCAAAAAGAATAGTTTTTTAATAACTTGATTTTTATAAACCAAATGATTTATAAAAAATACATTCAATTTTATTTTATAAATCCAGAAAATAGGAGTTTTTTATGAGTATTTTTAAATCAAAATTTATCTTAAGCTCTCTGTTTTTGTGTTTATTGTATCCAAATCTGTTTGGAAAAACACACACAAACAAAACTTTTTTGACACCCAGAAATGTTTCACAAAATATCCCCCTAGAATTTTCTACATGGAGAACACAGCTTTTTAAAACTAAAAAAGATAAAATTAAGGGCAGCTTTCAGGCTGCAACTTTTTATCAAAAATCTACGAATAAATCTGACTTGGGGAAATATTTTGGAATTTATGCATCGACAGCGGGAGAAAATAGAAATTATTTAAATGTTGACCATTCAGGCGCTGCTAAATCTGGCATGACTGACCCTGACGCCCTTTGGGCCTATTATACTGCACATTTATCAGATCCTAGCGCCTTTTATCCTGTAACAGTAGCAAATTTTCCTAAAAC
>JAIPGX010000020.1 GCA_021735465.1 Candidatus Babeliales bacterium
TCTATTTCTTTTTCAGATATATTATCTTGTTCTTTTTCTAAAATCTGCCCCTTGCCTAATTTAGCAAAAATAAAAGATGCTATAGATAGCAATAAAGTAACTATTGGATATAAAAGTCTATAAAGTATATTAATGAGCCATAAACTTGATTTAAATAATCTTTCATTATGGGTTTTACCCAATGTTTTTGGAATAATTTCTCCAAAGATTAAGATCATGATCGTAGCAATTGCAACACCAATAGCTAAACCAAGCTTACCCAAAAGTTTCTCCATAATTTCTGCTATCAAAACAGAGCATGAAACATGTGCAAAATTATTAGCTATAAGAATTGTTATTAAAATTCTTTGTGGATTTTTTTCCCAAGAAGCAAACAAATTTTTATATCTAGAAAATCCTAGCTGAAGTTCTTTTACTTTAAATAATCTTAAAGCAGTAAATGCTGTTTCCAAAAAAGCGAATAGACCAGCAAAAAACAATGTAACAAAAAACAATATTATTTCTATCGATAACAACGACATGAAAAGTTATCCCCTATTTTTATAAATAATTAAAAAAATTTGAATTAAATCTGTAATCTCTTTTTATCAACTTTACCCGCAGAATTCATCGGCAAATCGTCTAAGCATACAAATTTACGTGGTATTTTATACTGAGCTAAATTATTCAAACATAACAGACGCAGGCTATCTTGAATATTTTGCTCTCCACCTTTTACTGCCAAATAGGCTATAGGAACCTGACCGGATAAAACTTCATCAATACCGACAACTGCAGCTTTTATAACATGTGGATGAGACATAAGCACATTTTCTATTTCTTGTGGATAAATATTAAAACCTTTATGAATTATAAGATCTTTATCTCTTCCATTTATTGCTAAATTTCCATATTTATCAAGAGATGCTAAATCTCCAGTATTCAACCAACCGTTTTTTAAAATCTTATTCGTAGCTTCAGGTGAATTATAATATCCAAGCATTATATTATCACCACGCAACCACAAAATACCCGACTGATCTTGCCTTAAAGAATGTTCTTTATCATCTCTTATATCACATTCCATACTTGCCAAAACCTTGCCGACAACATTTGTTTTTTTTGAATCATTATCATAATTAAATGCAACAACAGGGGACGCTTCAGTTAAACCATAACCTGCACAAATTTTACGTCCATATATCATTGCAAAAGCAGATCGTATTTTGTCTGGAAGCATATCTGCACCACTCACGAAAATTTGTATTGAATCTAATGGCGCAGTTTTCAATAAACAAAGTAAACCATATAAGGCCGGAAACCCAAAAAATATTGTAGGTTTTTTTAGCAAACCCCGTAAAATTAATTTTCTATCTATTTTAGGTACAATTATAACACTTGCCCCAGTCATTACTGGTAACCACATACAAGTATTTTGTGCAAAACTATGAAAAAGAGGCAAAACACAAAATAATCGTTCTTTTTTTCTATGTGAACATAGAGTTAGTCTTGCATAAGCCTGCATTGCGTTAATCAAAATATTTCTTGAAGAAAGCATTACGCCTTTTGGTAAACCGGTAGTTCCTGAAGTATAAAGTAATAGACATAACTCATCTGGATTTAAAGAATCAATATTAAAATCTATTTTGTCAGGTACCTCTGTCTGCCAATCAATTGAATCTTGCAATAAAATTTGTGGTAAATTTTCTAATAAACCTACTTTTAATAAATTAGACCAATTTTCTTGCAAATTGTTACCAACAAAAGCAATTTTTGCGCCAGAATCTTTTATTACATGCGCAAGCTCTTTTTCATGCAAAAAGGTATTAAGCGGCACAGCAATTGCGCCAATATTCCAAATTGCAAAATATATTACATAAAAATCAAAAGAGTTTTCAATATGCAAAATTATTCTATCGCCTGGCTTTACTTGCAATTCTTTTAATTTTTTACTGACCAAAATTGACCTAAAATATAGCTCTTTATATGTTATTTTTCTATCACTATCAGCTGTTATTAAAACATCTCTATCAGCAAATTTTTGATAAGCTTTTTTTAAAAGTTCGCCAGCAAAAATTAATTTACCATTAATAGTAAAAGAGTTTTTTATATCCAGAAAGATATCTTGCTCTCTTTTTCTTTTATAACCAAGAATATTCTTAAATTGATCCAAAAGCTCCATTAAACAACTCCATTACTCTTCAAATTCAATAACTCCGACAGGACACATTTGTGCTGCTTCTTTTATTTTTTCTGCATTTTTTTCTAAATCTGCATCAGATTTTACATATGAAATATCTTTGACTTCAAACACTTCTGGGCATATATAGGAGCATGTTCCACAGGAAATGCATCCTGGCAATATTTTAACTTTCTTCATAGCATAAAAATTATATTAAAAATAAAATTTTGGGAATTTTTAATTCTTTTTTTACCATTTTTATTATTTTTGATTATTTTTATCGAGTTGCTCAAAAATATCAATCCCATCATCACAACAACCATCTTTTGAACACTTGTTGCAACTAGAACAGCAATCATCATCTTCATCTTCTTCAAAATCATAATCTAGTTCATCATCTTGTTCATCGCCTTCGCCTTCAAGATCTTCTTCCTCGTCTTGCTCAATAAAGGCCTCAACCATTAATTTCAATTCTTTTACATCATCTTTTTCTAAAGCTTGTTCTATTTGATCTTTTATTGCATCTAATTCTTTTTTTGCATCTTGAGATCTTTCATCAAGATCTTTTTTAAAATTCTGATTATCGGATAAATCTATATCAGAATCAACAACCATACCTAAAAATTCTTCTATTTTTTCTTTATCTTGAATTTTTTGAATTTCACTTATAGCTTTTATATTTTCTTGCAAAAAGCTTATGTCTTCATTAAAAAAATCTAAAACCGCTGTCTTTTCTTCATTTAGCTTTTCTTGGATTTCTTTTAAAGAACTTACGTCTTCTTTTCTATTTTTTGTTTCATATTCTTTTATCTTTGTGTTAACCAAAGTTAGTATTGAATCAAAAAACTTAGTTTCTAAATTCTTTTGTTCTTCACTTTCTTTTAATAACAATTCAAGATTTCCAATCAAATTTGCAATTTTTTTTGCTGTGTTTTCCATAAAATATCCTTAATTTAAAATATAATAAACAAAATACTTTGTTATTCTACATGTTTTTTTATAAGCTCACAATTCTATCTATTAAAAATATAAATATTAAACAATATGACAAATATTGACATTAAAACAATAAAATTTTTAAATTGTAATTCAGTCTAAATTTTTATTAATTTTTCATTTTATACAAGAGATAAACAGGAGAAAAATATGTTTAGAAAAATATATTATATATTATATAAGGTTGTTATCTTTGCTCTAATTTTTTGTTCACCTACTGCTATTTTAGGACAAGATAAATATAGTGTCAAAATTGACCAAAACAAACTTTATATCGAAAAAATTTACAAAAATATATCTGGATTTGGAATTAATGGCAATGAATCAAAATTTATAAGTGATATGGGGGGCAATTCAACATATGGTGAAATTACATATGAATCAGTTGAAAATTTAGCCAAAACATTAAATTTGAATAAAAAATCTGTTTTTTATGATCTTGGATGTGGTGTTGGCAAAGCAGTATTACAAGTTTATTTAAATTTCCCCGTTAAAAAAAGCGTTGGAGTAGAGCTTTCAAAGACAAGAATTGAAAAAGCCGCGGCTATTAAAAAACAAGTAAAAATGGATAAAAAATTAGCAAAAAACAGAAAATTAAAGTTTTATAAAGAAAATATGACAAAAATCTCTTTAAAAGATGCAACAGCCGTATATCTTTGCTCAACGTGCTTTTCTGACCAATTAATGTCTGATATGGCTAATAAAATAGCTAAAGAGTGCAAAAAGGGGACAAAAGTTGCAACCCTAAGAGCTTTGCCTGAACATAAATCGTTTAAAAAAATTGATATCCTAAATCTCCCTATGACATGGTCTAGTGGAAGTTCTGTTTATATTTATGAAAAAATATCTTAAAATTCACGTGAATTATTAGATAATTTTGTAAAAATATTAATTTTTAAAAAATGGCCGGTAAATGACCGGCCATTTTTTTGTACTACTTTTATGTTATAATAAAGCAAATAAAAATATATTTTTGAAGAATTGAATATTGGAGATATCTATGAAAAAAGAGTTGGGTATAGGCGTAAGTGATTTTAAAAATATTAGAGAAAAAAATTATTATTTTGTAGATAAATCTCTTCTTATAAAAGAAATAATAGAAACCGGCGCAGAAGTTCTTCTTTTTCCAAGACCCCGTCGATTTGGTAAAACTCTTAATTTGTCCATGTTAAGGTATTTTTTTGAAAAAAACCTACCATCACAAAAGGGGAATAATAAGCATTTATTTAAAAATCTTGAGATAGAAAAATATAAAAATTGCATGCAACATCAGGGTCAATATCCAATAATATTTTTTACTTTTAAGGATATTAAAGAAACAAACTGGGAAAAGACTATAGAAAAAATAAAAGATCTTATTTCTATAGAGTTTAAAAGACATAAATATTTGTTGGATAGTAATTTAATTGATATTTACGAAAAAGAATATTGTAAAAAAATTATTAACAAAACCGCTTCGCAAGTTGATTACGAAAATAGTTTAAAAAACTTATCAGAATACCTAGCAAAATTTTATAATAAAAGATCAATAATTCTTCTTGATGAATATGATTCTCCTATAACTTCCGGATATTTAAATAACTATTATAAAGAAATTATAAGCTTTATGAGAGGCTTCTTATGTGGAGGGCTTAAAGATAATTCTTTTCTAGAAAAAGCGATAATTACTGGTGTCTTAAGAATTGCAAAAGAATCTATTTTCAGCGGTGTCAATAATTTAAAAACTTATTCTATTATAACTAAAAATTTTTCTGAATATTTTGGTTTTTTACAAACCGAAGTTGAAAATATTTTAAAATACTATGATCTTGAAAATAAAATTAATGACGTAAAAAAATGGTATGATGGTTATAACTTTGGAGGGCATAAAATTTATAATCCATGGTCTATCATAAATTTTGCTTCTGATAAAGGAACTCTTATTATTTATTGGGTTAATACTAGCGATAATCAATTACTTAGGGATTTAGTAACCAATGGTGATGAATCATTAGAATCTGATATTGAACGTATTATTGCCGGAGTTAATGATAAGCATGTTATTAACGACAATATTGTTTTCCAAGATATTAATAAAATAAATTCTGCCACATTTAACCTTTTACTTTTTAGTGGCTATTTGACTGTATCTGATATTAAATATGATGAAAATAGGGATGTATTTCTTGGTAAATTATCTATACCTAACGTAGAAATCAGGGGCCTTTATAAAAACATAATAATATATTGGTTTGAAAATAGTATTAATTTTAATAAATACAAAGCAATGCTTAAAAATTTAATTTCAGGCAATATTGAAGAATTCACAAATTATTTTACTGACTTTGTTGCTTCTAGTTTTAGCTCTTTTGATTTACCTGAAAATGAATCGGAAAAAGTCTATCATGCATTTGTTTTAGGTATGCTTGTTTCCCTAAGTAAAGATTATCTTGTAAAATCTAATAGAGAAAGTGGTTATGGTCGATATGATGTCATACTAATACCAAGAGACAAAAATAAATTTGGTATTGTTATTGAATTTAAAAAAGCAGATGAAAAAGAAAGCATAGAAAATGCAGTTCAAGATGCTTTAAAACAAATAAAAGAAAAAAATTATGTTCAAGAATTAAAAGATTTAGAAATCAAAAATATCTTAAATTTGGGGATAGCATTCAAGGGTAAACAAGTTAAAATTTTAAAAAAATAATAAAAATTTTTATTATTTTTTTAAAAGTGACTGATAAAAAATCAGTCACTTTTTTCTATTTTTTATCGCTAAATAAAATTAAAAAATTAATTTAAAAAAATCTTAGTCTTGTAGTATAAGGTTTGTGTTGATTTTTTCTTTTTTTAAAATATAATTATTCTCTTGTTACAAGACAAGTTATTTTTTATAAAGTTGTGTTATTTTACAACTCTTTATATTAGCACATTATGTTAAATTTTGAGTTGTAAATTTGTGTTAAACTTTTTTAAAACCGGAGGGTTTTAGTATGTCAAAAAACATTCTTCCTTTATACGATCGTGTTTTAATTAAAAGAATGGAAAGTGAGCAGAAATCTGCTGGTGGAATCATCATACCAGATACAGCACAAGAAAAAACTCAAATGGGAATAATTGAAGCTGTAGGCGAAGGCAAGATAACCAACGATGGATCTTTGCGCAAATTAACATTAAAAAAAGGTGACAAAATTCTTTTTGGTAAATATTCTGGCACAGAAATTAAATTTGAAAGTCAAGAGTATTTAATATTAAAAGAAGATGAAGTTTTAGGTATAATTCAATAAAAATCCGAAAGGGTTAAATTATGGCAAAAAAAATATTATTTGGACAAGAAGCTAGAACTAAAATTTTAAAAGGTGTAGACACACTTGCAGATGTAGTGAAAGTTACACTTGGACCTAAAGGGCGCAACGTTGCCTTAGAAAAATCCTTCGGGTCTCCAACAATTACAAAAGACGGTGTCTCTGTAGCAAAAGAAATTGAATTAAAAGATAAATTTGAAAATATGGGTGCACAAATGGTTCGTGAAGTTGCTTCAAAAACTGCAGACATTGCAGGAGATGGAACAACAACAGCAACAATTTTGGCCCAAGCCATATACAGAGAAGGTATTAAAAATACAACTGCTGGCGCAAATCCAATGGAAATCAAACGTGGAATTAACGAAGCAGTAAAAGTTGTAGTAAACGAAATTGCAAAGTTAGCTCAACCCGTAAAAGATAAATCAGAAATTTCTCAAGTCGCAACAATTTCTGCTAACTCTGATACCTACATTGGCGAATTAATTGCAAATGCAATGGAAAAAGTTGGCAGACACGGTGTAATAACGGTTGAAGAAGCAAAAGGAATGGAAAGCGAATTAGAAGTTGTTGAAGGAATGCAATTTGATCGCGGTTATATTTCCCCATATTTTGTAACAAATACAGAAAAAATGGAAACTTTGCTAGAAAATCCTGCAATATTAATTTGCGATAAAAAAATTAATAGCATGAAAGATCTTCTTCCAATTTTAGAACAAGTTGCAAAACAAGGAATTCCTCTTTTGATTATTTCAGAAGATATTGAAGGCGAAGCTTTAGCAACATTAGTAGTAAACAAAATGCGTGGAACTTTAAATGTTGCAGCAGTCAAAGCTCCAGGCTTTGGCGATAGACGTAAAGCTATGCTTGAAGATATTGCAATTTTGACCAATGGTAGATTAATTTCTGATGATCTTGGAATTAAGTTAGAAAATATAACTTTCAATGATCTCGGTTCTGCCAAAAAAGTAAAAATCACTAAAGATAATTCTACAATTGTAGATGGCCAAGGTGCTAAAAAGAACATAGAAGCAAGAATTGATCAAATTAAAGCTGAAATTTCAGCTTCAACATCTGATTATGATAAAGAAAAATTACAAGAACGTTTGGCTAAACTTTCCGATGGTGTTGCAATTATAAAAGTTGGCGCTACAACAGAAACAGAATTAAAAGAGAAAAAAGACAGAGTTGAAGATGCTCTTCATGCAACAAGAGCCGCTGTCGAAGAAGGTATTGTAATAGGTGGTGGCGTTGCATTATTAAGAGCTCAAAATGCACTTGAAAATCTTAAATTAGAAGGTGACCAAAATATTGGTATTCAAATTATTAAAAGAGCTCTTGAAGAACCTGCAAGAATAATTTCTTCAAACGCTGGTCATGAACCTTCAGTAGTCGTAGATAAAATCAAAAATACTAAAGATCAAAATTTTGGTTTTGATGCAAAGGCTGAAATTTATACAGATTTAGTTAAAGCTGGTGTTATTGATCCTGCAAAAGTTACTCGTTCAGCTCTACAGAATGCAGCTTCCATTGCAAGCTTGTTATTAACAACAGAGGCTATGGTTTCTGAAATTCCAGAAGAAAAACCAGCTCCTGCAATGCCTGCCGGTGGAATGGGCGGCATGGGTGGCATGGGCGGAATGCCAGGCATGTATTAATTTAAAAAATATAATTATTAATTTTTTAAAGCCCCAATTTTTATTGGGGCTTTTTTTATTAAACTTTTTTTAAATTAATTTTTAATAATTTAAGAATACATTTGATCATGTATGTGTTCTGGCATTTCTCGCTCTTTTCCTAGAAAATCATTAAGATCATTTGTATCAATACCAACTTCTAGTTGGGCTGTTTTTGGTTTTTTATATTCTTCTAATAAAAACTTTATGCTTTCTGGAAAAATGACATCATGTAAAAAACTATCTGCCCCAGAATAACCCATACGCACTGCTTTTTTGCAATATTGTAAAGATTCTGATAAATCTTTTTCAAAACCAATTCCATAAAAAAACATAACACTAGCATAAAAAATTAATCTTGGATCGTCTGTAGATTCTATCTGTTTTTGTAATTCTTCTAAAGCAATTTTTTCATTTTGATCATTTTCAAGTAATCGTTTTTCATAAAATCCACGAACGACTTCTCTTAAAGATAATTCTAAAGATAAGCTTTGCCTTGCTCTGCTACATTTTTTATTTTGCCAAGTACAATCAGAACGATTACGTTTTCTAGTATTTTGCATAGCATTTATATTTTCAGAATAACTGCAAAAAATAAAAAACATAATAAAAAATATTTTTCTCATATTATTCCTTTTTTTAGAAATTAAATATAAATTCCAGGGAATTTTTTATAAACAGGTATATCATCTTCTTTTTTTTCTTTATCTTCATCTGCACCAGTAATTGATTTTAAAATTTCTTCCATATTTATGGATATTGGTTTTTTATTTTCTTTTAAAAGATATTCAATCAAATCTATTTGTATTTTTTTTAATAATTCTTTTGCTGGTACATGACCTCGAACTGCAGATCGTCTACAATATTTAAACGCCTTCATCAAATAGCGCGAAGAACATTTACCTCCATCATATAACATTGTTGCAGCCATGAACTGAGCTCTAATATGATGTTTCTGCGCTGCCAATTCAAAAAGCTTCAAAGCTTCTTTATTCTCTTTATAATTTAAATATTCAATCCCCAATAAAAATTGTTCATGTGAACTCATAAAAAAAACTTCGTCTGTTTGAGTAGAGACATCTTGATAATCAATTTCTGTTTCACTATCTTGATCTTGCAAGCTCCCTTCTTCTTGCATGCTATAGATTAGTCCAACAAAAAAAGATAAGAAAAAAACCAGAAAAACTCTTTTATCCATGAGAACCCCCTTCTCAAAAAAAATTAGAGATATTTTTTTTAACTAAAGATATTCTAAAACTTTTTAAATTTTTTTTGCTATAACTTATAAATTAAAAATTTTTTATGCTTTAGAATTGCGATATTTTGATATTTAATTTTTCTTTAAAGCAAACTGGCCACAGGCGCCTTCAATATCTTGTCCCAAACTTCGCCTAACTGTGACCATAATATTTTTGGATCTAAGAAATTTTGCAAAATTATTAATAGATTCTTCTGATGCACTTGTTGCTGGAAAATCTTTAGTTGGGTTATATGGTATTAAGTTTACTTTAATTTTTAAACTATCTAATAATCTTATTAATTGCTTTGCGTTATCTAAAGAATCATTAATATCTTTTAGCAGTAGATATTCAATTGTAATATAATCTCTTTTTGCTAAAACTATTTTTTTCAATTCTTCGATTAATTTTTTTAATGGATATTTTATATTTATTGGCATAAATTTTGAGCGTTGTTCGTCTGTTGAAAAATGCAAAGACACTGCCAATTTTATTCTATATTTATTAATAAAATCAGAAAGTTTATCAGTAATCCCTGCAGTTGAAAGTGTAATTTTGGAACGAGACAAGCCAAAGCCATTTGGATCCAATAAAATTTTTACTGATTTTTCTATATTTTCTAAATTTAACAATGGCTCGCCCATTCCCATAAAAACTACGTTAGAAATATTTTGAGCAATATTGTTTTCTTTTGCATAGTGATTTATTGCAATAATTTGGCCCAAAATCTCAGATTGATCTAACTTTCTTATAAAACCTATTTGAGATCCTGTTGCACAAAATTTACATTTTAAAGGACAACCTATCATACAAGAAACACAGATAGTAACTCTATCTTTTACTGGCATCAAAATAGATTCTATTAATTTGTTATCATGAGTTTTTAATAAAAACTTATAAGAATTATCTTTTAAAGATCTTGAAATATCGGTAATTTCTGGAATTTTAATTTCAAAATTTTGTAAAATTTTTTCCTTTAAACTTACCGATATATTCGACATCTGATTTAAATCTGTTACATGTTTTTGATAAAACCACGTATACAGCTGCTTAGTTCTATATTTTTGTTCTTTTAAAGAAAGAAGAGCTGATTCCAGCTCTTCTAAACTCATATTTAATAAATTTTTAGTCATAAGAAATTTTATTTTTGTGCATTTTGTGTAAATATCTCTTTGATTGTCGACAAAGAACCCATTAAAGCAGAAGACTCATAAGGCATCAAAATAAGTTTACCTTCTTTATCTTTTGTAATTTCTGGTAAAACTTTAATATAATTTAGTGCGATTAAATATGGTAATGGATTGCTATCTGGTACCACATTTTTAATCATTTCAATAGCCTGGGCTTCAGCACGCGCATTAATAAGCCTTGATTGAGCATCACCCTCAGCTCTTTCTATTTTTGATAATTTAAAACCTTCAGCTTCTAAAATTGCCGAACCTTTTTTACCTTCAGCTTCTAATATTAAAGCACGACGATCACGTTCTGCACGCATCTGTTTTTCCATTGCAACTCTGATATCCATAGGAGGATTTACTTCTTGCAATTCAACACGATTAACTTTAACGCCCCATTTATCAGAAGCTTCATCTAAAATTATACGTAATTTTTCATTAATTTGATCACGAGAACTTAAAGTCTCATCCAAATCCATAGAACCTATAACGTTTCTTAATGTCGTTTGTGTAAGTTTTTCTATAGCCTGCGGCAAATTAGAAATTTCATATACTGCACATTTAGGATCTGTTATTTGATAATAAAGTAACGCATTTATCTCCATTGTAACGTTATCTTTTGTAATAACATTTTGTTTTGGAAAATCATAAACAGACTCACGTAGATCAATTCTTTCTACATACTCACTATATCTTCTATAATTCTTACCTGTATAATCTTCTTTTGTATATGTCCACAAAATTTTTCTGGGCTGATCCATAAAAGGGACAATAAAATGAATTCCTGATTTTAATATTTGATGAAATTTACCAAGACGCTCAATAATTATAACTTCAGATTGTTTTATGATATAAGTTGATTTTAATAAGACTATAAGAAAAAATAAAAATAATATTCCAAAAAATATAAAAATAGCCATTTTATGTCTCCCTAGTTTTTAAATAAATTAATCTTTAACAATTACGTGATTACCCTTAATTTCTACTATTTTAACAATAGTTCTTTCGCTGAAAATTTTATTATCTTTTGATCTTGCCGGCCAAGTTTCATTATCTATTCTTACCAAACCAGCAATATTTGGCTCTATTTTCTTTATAACAACTGCATGCTTGCCAATCAATGCATCGACGTTGGTTTCTATTTTATCTTTAAATTTATTAGCAAAAAAATGTCTGAAAATTAGGAAAGATATAATCGAGACAACAAGCCCAATTATGCACTGTATTTTTAAAGAAAAGCCAAAAAATGCTAAAATTCCTGCACAAAATGCACCTATAGAAAAATTTATAAAAACAAACAAACCGGGAGTACCTATTTCAGCTAATAAAAAAATTATTGCTAAAACTAACCAAAAGTACCCTTGATATTCAGGTTGAAATAAAAAATTATTTAACATAAAGCACCCATTTTTTAAATAAAAAATATGAAATATATTTAATTATCGCTTAAAAAGCTTAAACTTTCAACAAGGGGGTCTATAAAAATTTGCCACTTATCTTCTTGGCAAATACCAATTTCTATGCCAATCGCAGGGGCCGTAATTCCAACTAATGGCTTAATGGGCAATCCAAAGGGGCCATAAAAATCAAACCATCGCTGAAAATTTGGTTGTGTGAGGTAATTCTTTATATAATTTGCATATTTTTTTGTTAAATTAATATTTAAAAAATGTGCCTGATTTATGGAAATAAAATCATATGGGTCAAAAATTCTTCTAGCAAAATCAACTAATGGATTAAAAACTAAATGATACATAAAAATAACTGGTTTTATATTTTCTTCTCGATACATATTTATATGTATATAAAAATCGGCATTTATTCTATTAGAAAAAGATGCATTTTGTAAATCTACAACTTCTTCACCCAAGGCTCGTGTTATAACAACCCAAAATTTATATTTTTCTTGTAATTTCTTTTTTAATTCTTGTGCAAATTTAAAAGTTTGCGACCTTTCATAATCTTCAATAAGCTTTCTGCCAACGTTTCCTGCGTGACCAGCAGGATCAAGCATTATTAAAAATCTATTTTTTTCAAAACAATATAAAAAATTTGTAAGAAAAATTAATAAAAAAAATAATTGTAATTTTTTCATAAATACTATCCCAACTAGGATTAATGACAAAAAAAAATAATATGATTAAAATATTATTATGTAATAATAAGCTTTTTTATTTAAAAAACTAGATATATTAAATAAAATTTTAGGTAAAAATTTATGAATTCATTCAAAATTCGCGAAAAATTTTTGGAATTTTTTGAAAAAAAAGGCCACACAATTGTACCAAGCTCCTCTTTAATTCCTGCCCAAGACCCAACGCTTCTATTCACAAATGCAGGCATGAATCAATTTAAAGATATTTTCCTGGGAAAAGAACAAAGAAAATATGACAAAGCTACCAGTATACAAAAATGCGTAAGAGCTGGCGGCAAACACAATGATCTTGATCAAGTAGGATTTACAGCACGGCATCTAACATTTTTTGAAATGATGGGCAATTTCTCATTTGGTGATTATTTTAAAGAAAAAGCTATAAGTTATGCATGGGAATTTTTGACTGAAGTAATGCAACTTGATAAAGAAAAACTTTTTATTACAATTTATAAAACCGATGATGAAAGTTTTAAAATTTGGCATGAAAGCGTTAGTATACCCGCTGAAAAAATAGTCAGACTTGGAGAAAAAGACAATTTTTGGCAAATGGGAGATACAGGACCATGTGGACCGTGCACAGAAATACACATAGACAGAGGTCCAGAATTTGGGTGCAAAAAACAAGATTGTGCTCTTGGCTGTGATTGTGACAGATTTTTAGAAATTTGGAACCTAGTTTTTATACAATACGACAGGCAAGCAGATGGCACATTGGTGCCTCTCAAAAAAACTGGTGTAGATACCGGTATGGGCATGGAACGTCTTTGCATGATTATGCAAGGTAAAAACTCTGTATTTGAAATCGATTCTTTTCAAGTTCTAATAAAAAAAATAGAAGAACTTACAAAATTAAATTATGGAAAAAGTACTAAAAACATAAAAGCTGCTTTTAATGTTTTAATTGATCATACTCGATCTAGTTCTCTTTTAATTGCAGATGGATGCACTCCTTCAAATGAAGGCAGGGGCTATGTTTTGCGTAAAATAATAAGACGAGCTGCTCTTTTTGCAAAAAAACTTTCTTCAGATCAAAATTTATTTTCTAAAATTGCATATGAATTTATACATTATATGTGCCCAATTTATCCTGAATTAAAAATAAGTGAAAATTTAATTTTAGGATTATTAAATAACGAGCTCGAGAAATTTTCTACAAATCTAGATCAGGGCCAAAATATTTTAGAAAAATATATCCAAAAAAACTTAAGTGAAAACAAAAAAACTTTGTCCGGTAAACAAGTTTTCAAGTTATATGATACTTACGGATTTCCACCTGAATTAACAAATTTGATTGCTAAAGAAAAAGATTTTGATATCGATATGCCCTGCTTTGAACAAGAAATGAAAAAACAACAAGAACAGTCTGGCAAAAAAGCTTCAATAGATAAAATCACATTAAATGTCGATGACAAAATTTCAACTAAATTTGTTGGCTATGATAGCTTGCAAATAACAACAAAAATTAATTTTTTACAACAAGAAGGTGATTATTTGTGGTTAGTTACAGAAGAATCACCATTTTATGTTGAATCTGGCGGACAAGTTAGCGACACGGGTTTTTTAAATATAAATGAAGAAATTTTTAAAATAGAAGATTTTAAAAAACTAGACAATAGACAAAAAAATCCAGCTATTGCAGTAAAAATTTGTGCACAAGCAACAGAAGAAAATATAAAACTGGGTGATAATATAACTTGTATCGTTGATAATTATAGCAGAATTAACACAACAAAAAACCATACTTGCGTACACTTGCTGCAAGCAGCATTAAGACAAATAGTAGGATCTGGCGTAAAACAAGCAGGCTCTTCTGTTAATGATAGTTCTTTGCGTTTCGATTTTACATACCATAAAGCATTAACTCAAGAAGAAATAGAACAAATCGAAATTCTTGTTAACAATAAAATTCAAGAGAATATAAAATTAGATATTTTTTATACAACTTTAGAAAAAGCAAAAGATTCTGGAGTTACTGCTATTTTTGGTGAAAAATATAATCCAGAAGAAGTTCGTGTTATAAAAATTTCAGATTTTTCTGCTGAATTATGCGGTGGTACACATGTACAAAGAACAGGCGACATAGGTTGTTTTAAAATTTTAAGTGAAGCTGCACTTTCTTCTGGTGTTAGAAGAATTACGGCTATCACAGGCCCAGTTGCAATAAAAACTTTTCAACAAGATTTTAGTATTATAAAAAATTTGAGTGAAATTTTTAAAACTAAACCGGAAGAAGTTTTACAAGCGGTTAACAAACAACAAGAAAAATTAACACAAAATATACAAGAAATAAAAGCTCTTAAAAAACAATTATTAAATTTACAAATACCAAATTGGCAACAACAAATTTCTGATGCTGGCAGAACGCCATTTTTATTTTTAGAATTAGAAGATATTGATAACGGACAATTGAAAGATATATGTCAACA